>SKGI01000076.1 GCA_007117555.1 Candidatus Izemoplasma sp.
GGGGGGATTCCCGGCTGCTCGTCGTAGACCGTGAAACAGGAGCATTAGCCGATTCACAGTTTCGTAATTTGGCCCAATATCTTAAAGCAGGCGATGTACTTGTTCTTAATGATTCAGCGGTCATCCCAGCGCGTTTAATTGGCGAAAAAGCGCCAACTGGGGCAACGATTGAAATGTTGTTACTTAGACATATAGAAACCAATTTATGGGAATGTTTGCTTAAAAAGGCGAAAAAAGTCCGTGTTGGCACAAAACTTCAGTTTGGAAACGGACTGCTTGAAGCGGTTTGTGTCGCAGAAAAAGCAGATGGTTTGCGCATCATGAAAATGGTTCATGAGGGGGCCTTTTATCCGTTGCTTGAAAAACTTGGTGAAATGCCACTGCCTCCTTATATCCATGAAAAGCTCGAGCAACCAGAACGCTATCAAACTGTCTATTCTAAACATCGTGGTAGCAGTGCTGCCCCAACGGCAGGGTTGCATTTTACACATGAACATCTGGATGCGCTCAAGAAAGCTGGCATCGAATGTGTCTCCGTCACACTGCATGTTGGCTTAGGCACCTTTCGGCCGGTGACCGTGACCGATGTGACCACCCACAAAATGCATGAAGAGATGTATACAGTCAGTGCTGAAACCGCCGCGTGCATCAATAAGGCGAAATTAGAAGGCCGGAGAATCATTGCCGTAGGCACAACTTCTATGCGTACGCTAGAAACTGCTCAAAAAAAAGGTGAAGTCATCGCGAGTTCAGGCATGAGCGATTTGTTCATTTATCCAGGCTTCGATTTCAAAATTGTCGATGGCTTACTCACAAACTTTCATTTACCAGCTTCAACGCTGCTCATGCTAGTCTCAGCTTTTGCCAGTCGAGAGATTATTTTAAAAGCTTATCACCATGCAATCGATCAAAAATATCGTTTCTTTTCTTTTGGCGATGCGATGTTTTTAACGCGATTTCAGGAAACAAAATCATAAAAAAGCGCAGGGATTCTGCGCTTTTTATTCGGCTTAATTTAAAGACTGTTGAGCAACAAATTGACTTTGCGATGGTGCAAAATCGTAAGAAGTGGGACGAGACTAAACAAACAAATTGCGATCAATAAGACACTGAGTGTACTATATTCTAAGACTAAGCCAGCTAATAAGTAAGAGACAGGAATCAAACCGGCGGTTAACGTGTTAACAATCGCAAACACACGGCCGCGCACTTCAGGTTGAATCGCCCGTGCTAATCCGGTGCCAAACGGAATGTTTACAAACATATTGCTTATAGCAAGGATAAACAAGCTAGGAAGGAAAATAACTGAGAAGGCCATATAACTGAACCGTGCGTTTACAGCTAAGATCATGATGACTGAAAGCCAAAAACCCATGAATATCGTTAAGACTAAACCACGTTTCATGCTGTTTGCCACCGTGATTTTAACACCCAGTGCGCCAACTAGAAGACCACCAACGACCATACCGCTTGAAAAAATGATGTTCGCAAACGCCAGCTGTAAAGCTTCTTGATTGAGAGCGAGATTGTATAGGTAAGGCAGCGCATTTGCAAAAAATGGTGCAAAAGCGAAGTTTAAAAAGAGTACTGCCGTGACAAAGGGTAGAAGTCCTGTTTTATCTCTAATATAGCGAACGCCCTCTTTAAAATCATGTCGGAAAGATGGTTTTTGTGTTGAAGCAGGTTTTTCGTAATGCGTCCGGATAAACATTTCACTGATGGCACTTAATATGAAACTGATACCATTGATGATGAAAATGAGTTCGATCCCAAGCAATCCATAAAGTAGACCTGCAAGTAAGATTCCAATAATCGTTTGAAAACTATTAATGAGGCTAAAGAAAGCATTGGCTTGCGTCAACTGTTGATCGGCTACAATCTCAGGAATTAAAGTACTATTCGCTGGAAAAAATAAAGCATTGTTTAATGCAAGAATGACGGTGACACCATAAAGAAGTAAAATGAGCTGACCATCACTTTGTAAGCTGAAAATCAAGGCACCACCAATTAAAACGGTCAAGCCTCTGATAAAATCGGTGACATATAAAATTCTAACTTTGTTAAGTCGATCGATAAAAACGCCAGCTAATGGTGAAGCAATTAACTCAACAATCCCACCAAGCGCGATGTAAAGACCCATCATGAGTGGCGATGCGGTCAACGTGAGAATGAACCAACCAACGGCGAAGTTATAAAATGTTGATCCGATTCGCGAAACAAAGTTACCGGCAAAAAGGAGTGAAAAGTTTTTATCTTTTAGTAGCGCTAACATGCCGGGCGCCTTATTCGATGACGATTTCAACCTTGTCTCCATCGCCGCTTTCAATATCAACAATCTTGCCTAATACGCCTTCTTCGATCATTTCTAAAATCATATCAACATCGATGTCGAGATCCATTTCATCGAGTTTATTCATTTTCATGATGCCTTTTTTACCGCCACTTTTTAAAGCGACTTTGGCAAACTCGAGCGGGATTTGGACATTGACTTTGTCGCCATCAGCACTTAGTATTCTGATCTTAAACATTTTGAAGGCATCTTTGCGAACGGCTTTTGAGGGGCGTTCGTTTTTATCAAGGGCCTGTAATAGCTCTGCACCTTCTTGAGGTGTGATGACTTTACTAGAAATCATCTCAAGAATTTTAAGTTTTTCTTGACTCATCTTCATCGCTCCTTACTTAAGCAGTTTGAGGGCTTCATCAGGTTTGATTTTTCCCTCGGCTATTTTTTGTAAAAGCTCATTACGTTTTGCTTCGTTTTCATCTTCAGTGACAGTATAGCCTAAGCTCACGATGGCCTCTTCGAGCATTTTCTTGACGGTAGGATATGAAACGTTAAGTTCTTTTTCAAGCTGTTTGATGTTCCCTTTGTTTTTAATGAACAGTTCAATAAAATAAAGATTTTCTTTCGAAAGATAATTGAACTTTGATAACTGGAAAGCGCCGGCAATTTCGGTCTCACAGTTGCCACACTTGAGTTTGGTGACATGTAAATCATGACTGCATATCGGACATTCACCGATGACAAACTTTTTCATATAAATCCTCCTAATTCTTATCGTATTTTGATGGAAACTAAAGCATCTTCTGTATCGATACGGATGGTCGTACCACGCGCATGTCGAATCAGTCGATACAAGTCTTTAGGCCCCATATCTTTAAAATCACCAAAGTCTTCATTGAGCGAATCAAATAGTTTCTTTGGTGCAAAGCGTACTGCAAGTCTAAGTAGCACAACGGGAAAAGGGAAGAAAAACAACAACCTTAAAAGTAAATTTGGAAAGAGCCCTTCATCGCGTGCGAGGATGCGCATTTTGATAAAACGGGCTTTTTTTAAGGCGCGAAAATCAACGGGTGGCGTTAGGGCTGTTAAAGCTTCTTGTGGGTTGAGATTGCCCGTGTATAATTGATTTAAGACTTCGAGTTCTTGCATGGAATCACCTCAGACTATCAAGGACGTTTGATGCTTTCATTGTACA
>SKGI01000024.1 GCA_007117555.1 Candidatus Izemoplasma sp.
GGGCCCCAACAAGAATTAATAAGCCACTCGTCTCACCAAGTGAGCCAGGTAAGCCAATACCAGAAAACATCGTCCAATAGCTGTATGTTTCTACTTTGCTGAAAGGTTCTAAAACAAGCACACCAAGTGCTGTCGCCCCTGCAGTTTCATCCACAAAGTTTACATACGCCGCTGCGGCCCCAAAACTTAAGACAACAAATACTCTTGCAAACGCCGCAATGTTGAAAATGTTTTGACCCATGCCGCCAAAAACGAGTTTCGCAAGGAACACACCGACAACACCACCGATGATGGCAATGATAATCGGCGTTGCATCTGGCAAAGTCAGACCATAAATTAAACCACTGACTAAAACAGTATAATTATCTAAGGTAAAGCGATCGTTTTTAAGTTTAAACGGTTTTTTGTCCATCAAGTCAAGCACTTGATAAAACACATACTCTGTGAATACCATTGAAAGAACTGACGCCAATAAAATCCACAAAGCACTCAGACCATGTTGCGTAATTGCAAAAATGACAAGCGGCGATAAAGCAATCGCCACATCAGGCATCATCCGCCGGACTTTAGAGTTTGGTCGCCGTAAATACGGACTGTTTTTTATAATATATTCCATGCTATCACCCAATCGACGCTTTCGCTTTTCTGACATAATCGGTCACATGAATCTTACTCGTGCACACATAGGCGCATAGACCGCATTCAATACATTTATCGGCTTCAAGTTGTTTCATCGATACCGTATCATTACGCTTGTAGGCGCTCATAATATTGACAGGTTGAATATGAACGGGGCAATTGATAACGCACGAACCACACCGGACACACGGTTCTTCTTTATCAGTAATACTCTTAAACACAAGCACACTCGTCGTCGTTGGTGTCACAATGACTTCTTGTGTATCGACGGCTTGACCCATCATCGGGCCACCAATAATCATTTCGACTTGCTCAGCATCATCGGTAAAGCCATCACAAAGCTTAATGAGATCTTTCACAAGTGTACCAACTCTAACGCGGATGCTTTGTGGGAACTTGACGGCATCGCCATTGATGGTTAAGTAACGTTTTGTGATCGGCATGTTATGTTTAACAGCGTCATAAATGCTCGCACACGTTGAAACGTTGAAACCGAGTATACCGAGTTTCGTCGGCAGCACACCTGAAGGTACTTTAATGCCTAAAGCATTTTTATACGTTTCGATTTCCCAGCCTTGAGGATAGTAATCCCCAAGTTTTGCAATGCGAATATCCAGATGATCATACCGTTTTACTTCGCGTTCAAGAATATTAATCAATTCTTTTTTAGTTTTCTTAACTGCAATGACACCACGTTCAGCCTTCACGGCTTTCATGACATAAGAAAGCCCTTGGAATATTTGATCCGGTTGGTCATGAATGAGTCGATAGTCACTACTTAAATAAGGTTCGCATTCAACCGCATTGATAACAACCGTATGAATGGTTTCTTCGGTGGCAAGTTTCACATAAGATGGAAACCCTGAACCCCCAAGTCCGACCAACGCTTTTTCACGAACGATCTCAACAAAATCGTCTTGTGTCATCTGATCAATGACGCTGTCAGGTCGGTCAGTAATGCTCGAGTCATACGTATCTTTAAAGTCGTTGCGGATGACGAGACATTCGACTTCAATGCCTGTGCCATCGACTTTCTTCTCAATCCCTTCGACAGTCCCACTGACGGTCGAATAGATTGGTTGTTTGAAGAAACAGCCATCTTTTTCACCGAGAATTTGACCCAAGCGCACTGTGTCTCCTGGTTCAACATTGAGTTGATACTCTTCGCACCGTGAAGTGGTCAAGTTGATGTAGACTTTCTCAGGATCGACATAACGAATGTGGGGGAGTTCTTTTGTCAGCTGTTTGTAGTCGCTGACGCGGCGCATTTTACTGATCATGCAGTCACTTCCTCATTAAATTTTCGAATGACGGAATCTATTTTCTCAAGCACAGCGGTTCGAACGCGCTCGATGGCTTCGTCTGTCGTACTGACACTGCCTGTAACAAGCGCAAAATACACTTTTAGTTTTGGTTCGGTACCACTCGGGCGCAAAACGAACCAGCCGCCTTCTTCAAAGATAAACTTGAGCACATTTTCGGCGGGGGTCATTAAAGGCCGTTCTGTATCGCCTTCATACCGTCTTAATGTTAAATAATCTTCTTTAGCAATAATCGTTCGTCCTGCAAGTTCAGGGAAACTTTCATTTCTAAACGTATCCATAATTGCTTGAATGGTTGCTTCACCAGTTCTACCTTTCAAGGTGATGTTTTCAAGTGACTCACGGAAGGCACCATACGTGTCATATAGGTCATTGAGTTGGTCGATCATGGTCTTACCTTCTGCGGCAAGACTGTTGACGATTTCAGCCGCAAGAACCATTGCTTGAATCGAGTCTTTATCACGCGTGAAATCACGAATCACATACCCATAACTTTCTTCATAACCCATCATGAACGTCTCTGGTTTACTTTCGAGGGCACGCATCTTTTCACCAATATATTTAAAGCCTGTCAACGTCGATTCAACGCGCGCACCATATTTTTTGGCAATGGTCGCTCCGAGTTCGCCTGTCACAATCGTGTTGTAGACAACAGGCTGAGCAGGCAAGTCTCCGCGTCCTTCGCGGGTTTTAAATAAGTAATCAATGAATAACGCACCCGTTTGATTGCCAGTAAGAAAGACATACTCTTGGTCATGGCGTATGGCGATACCAAGTCGATCACCATCGGGATCGGTCGCAAGCAAGACATCGGCTTTATGTTTATTACCATATTTGATGGCATACTCAAACGCTTTTAAGTCTTCAGGATTTGGGGACTCTACTGTGCTAAATGCGGCATCCGCAACCATTTGTTCTTCAACAGGAATCACTTCGTAACCACTTTCGACCAAAGCACGGAGACCAATCTCCCGACTTGCACCGTGCAAAGGCGTGAAGATAATTTTAATGGTCTTTTTAGATTCAGGTTTAAGTGGAATGGTTTTAATTTGTTTTAAATACTCAACATCCATATCGCGTCCAAGTGTTTTGACAAAGCCATCGTTTTTAGCTTGATCAAATTCACAAATCGGAATGGCAAACACATCGTCAACCTTTTCAACTTCTTTAATCACTTGATCTGCAAGATCGGGGACGAGTTGACACCCTGTCTCATCATAAATCTTGAAACCGTTGTATTCAGGTGGGTTATGCGAAGCAGTAATCATAATGCCACCCACAGCACCTGTTTCCCTTACCGCAAATGAAAGCACAGGGGTGGGGCGCATATGCTCAAACAAATGGCTGCGGATTCCAAGCGCAGCCAATACTTCCACGCACGTTTTCGCAAAGGTTTCACTCTTACGTCGGTTGTCATAGGCGATGGCGACACCTCGACTGGCCGCTTTTTCATGGTTTGCGATTAAATACTTCCCAAACCCATACGCTGCCTTACGCA
>SKGI01000069.1 GCA_007117555.1 Candidatus Izemoplasma sp.
ACAACATCAACGCCGTATCGCCTTGCAGTATGGCGCAGGCGTTCTTATTTTAGTGCTCGGCGTCGTCATGATGATTCGAAGCCAAATCGGACCAGCCCCATGGGACACTTTTACATATCACTTACACGCATGGCTTGGCGTGACTCTTGGTACAGCCGCTTTTTTCATTCAAACAGGGCTCATAATCATCATTATGCTCGTGAGACGTTCATGGGCTTATCTTAAAGTTTTTGTATCGATTGTTTGTATTAGTGCTGCGCTAGATTTTTGGAACATATGGGTTTTTCGCGATTACTATCCTACCGCATTAACGATGCGTCTTTTTTTATATGCTTTAGGGATGTGGCTTCTTAGTTTTGGTTTAGGGCTTCTTATTCTTTCTAGCTTCAAAGCGGCCGCAGTCGATGAAACAATGCTACTCTATAAAGATTTACTCAAAAGCAAAACTTGGTTTCTTCCGCGAATTATGGCTGAAGCGACAGGTTTAATATTCGGTCTACTCACTGGCATCCTAGGTGGTATAGGCTTAGGAATTATTAACTTTGGAACACTGTTTGTCATGATTGTTTTGCCCTTTTTGCTAAGTATTCAAATGCGTTGGATGCATCCGATATTTACCGTTGGAAATGTAAATACGCCCCTTGTAGTTTTTGGAGCGGGGCCACTTGATGAACAGACTTGACATGCTTAAGCAATCGTGCTAACATATACATGTTTGCGTATATGAGTATGTGAGGAGAATGCTTGTGAATAATTGGCTTAACTTGTTTCGTCTACTAAGTGATGAAACACGATTAAAAATGATGGTTGTCCTATTTGTAAGGCCACTTTGTGTTTGTGAACTATCTTCTTTGTTAAAAATCAATCAACCAAAAATTTCTAAACATTTGAGTAAGCTAAAAGATTTAGGCTATGTTGATGGTGCAAGACATGAAAAGTATATCTTGTACACTTTAAATTTTAAAAGCGCTAAAGAGGCTGCTTTGTTTGAGGCCTTTATAAAACAAGTAGAAGAAGATGTCCGTTTTCTAGACTTGCTTACTCGCGTTAGAAAATTACCACCGATATGGGATGATTCAAATCAAATCAATATTCGCTGTGAATCCGTATGATTGATGTGCTTGAAATGTTACTCGACACCATCCGCTTAGGTGGATATTATGTCATTGAGTATGCGTTCTTTCCTGGGGACGGTGAAACCTTTTCGTTATCGCGTCTAATGTCATTGTTTTTAGCCTTTTCGATTTCAGGGGCGATGGCGGTTTTTATTCCGCAAGGCGCGATCTTAAAGTACTTTGGCCCTGAAGCGAAAAAAACGAGTGCTTATTTAGTTGCCTCAACATCAGGAGCTATTTTAGCGGTTTGCTCATGTTCAGTATTGCCGATGTTTGCGAGTATTCGTCGTAAAGGGGCAGGACTTGGGCCCGCGATTGCGTTTTTGTTTTCTGGTCCGGCCATAAACTTGTTAGCCTTAACTATGACGTTTACGGATTTAGGTCCTGCGATTGCCCTCGTTCGAGTGGTTGCGGCCATCGTTTTAGCGATTGTGATTGGCTTAATCATCTATGGTCTTTACCGCAAAGGAGAAAATGTCACCGGCAATGCGCAACTCTTCCAAGAGGCGCCTAAAGAAGATGGGCTAACTACTTGGCAACGTGCTTTATTTTTCATCACATTGATTGGTATGCTCCTTTTCGGTGTTTATCGGCCGATTCCAACCTTGATTTTTGCAGGCCTTTTACTCATTCAACTGGTTTTGTTTTTCCGCTTAACATCTGTGCAAGCATGGCTTTTAGAAACGTTTGGACTCGCGAAAAAGATTTTACCGCTATTTATTGCCGGTATCTTTATTGCTGGGGTCATTCAGTCTTTTGTTCAAGAAGCTTGGCTTGTTCAATATGTTGGTGAGAACAGGTATCATACGAACTTGCTCGCGGCATCGTTTGGGGCGTTTATGTATTTCGCGACTTTGACAGAAATTCCGATTATCCTAACTTTTTTAAATCTAGGCATGCATCCAAGTCCGGCGACGGCATTACTCATTGCTGGGCCGACATTGAGTTTACCAAATATGCTGGTAATCGGTAAAGTTCTCGGTGCGAAAAAAACACTTACTTATGTGTTGTTAGTTGTTTTACTAAGCGCTTTAGCTGGCTGGTTTGCAGGGCTTTTGATTTATAGTGTTTAATAGGCATGATTTCATTTTCTAAATTACGAAAGGAGTGCATGATAATATGCATATTAAAGTTTTAGGAAAAGGCTGTAAAAACTGTGCATTACTTGAGCGTCATGTCACAAAAGCGTTGGCTGATCTAGGTCTTAAAGCCAGTCTCGAAAAGGTGACTGACATGGATGCCATCATTGATTTAGGCGTGATGAAAACACCTGGCCTTGTCATCGATGATGTCTTAGTGCTTTCTGGTCGCGTGCCGGCAGTCAGTGAACTGAAGCCGTTAATCGAAGCACGCATTTCTTCAAAAACATGAACCGATTTTTATTATTTTTAAGCAGCTTCGCTTTCTTGTTGATGATCGCTTGTAACAATGAGAACAGTGAGCCTACTGAAAGAGCCTTCTCAATCTTAAATGACTGGTCAGACATTGAGAGCACATCAGAAACCGGTTTATGGCTCATTTACTTTTATCATCCAGGTTGTCCAGCTTGTGCTGAAGTTGAACCAGATGTTAAGGCGTTTAACAATCTCATGGGCGAACAATATCCCGTCTATCTAGCACATTCACATCAAGTGACAGGCACAAGACCAGATGCTGACATTCGTTATGTGCCGACCATTGTCGTCGTTGAAGGAAATAACTATCAATCGTTTCATACAGGTGTTCCAGCCATCCGTAGTTTGCTTGGAAGCTTAACAGAAAGTGATGATTGAGCGCGTATCGTAAAAATCTTATAATTAAAAACCCAAAAAAGCGCCTTTGAAGGCTGTTTTGGGTTTTTTGATATAAACATCAAGCGTTATGAAGATTAATGCAAACCACCATTTACAAATAGCACCTGCCCATTCACAAATGCAGCTTCTTTACTAAGAAACCATTTGACAGCCGAAGCAATATCTGCTGGTGTTCCAAGTCGTTTTAAGGGAACACGCTCAATATAGTTTTGTTTATGATTGTCATCATATGCCGCTGTCATAGGCGTCTCAACGAGACCAGGTGCGATTGCATTCACTGTAATACCACGCGGGCCAAATTCTTTAGCAAGTGCGCGCGTCATACCGTTTACAGCGGCTTTAGAGGCAACATAGTTAATCATGTTTGGATAGCCGACTGCACTGACGCCACTCGAAAGATTTACAATGGCCCCTGAGCCTTGCGCAAACATCACGGGGGCCACGTGCTGACACATGTTGAATACACCTTTAACGTTGACAGCCATCACGTTGTCAAAGTC
>SKGI01000042.1 GCA_007117555.1 Candidatus Izemoplasma sp.
GCATGGCGAACCTAGTTTTTTAGGACTAGGAATCAGCGCTTTGATTGTAATTAAAGCAGGTGTTCAAACGGCGCTTTTTAAACAGGTGCCTTGGTTAGATGTTATACTAACGATTTTAGTGCTTTTGCTTTATTTAGCCCAACCGCTTGGCTTGGAGATGCGCATGCATGCTTGGGTAACGCTTGGACTGACACTGTGGTTTGCCGTCAGCTTCTTTTGGCCTAAACTTGGGGCCTGGCCTTATTGGGATATCGATCATCCATATGCTAAAACCCGCTGGTTTGTGCAAACGATGGGCGGCTTAAATCTGTTATATGCCTTACTGTTTACCCCGCTAGCACTCGGCCTGTTTTTAGCGACTGACATGCAAGCGTTTCTTGGGATTCATGTGTTAATTCTCGGCGCTTTTTTAACCCGTAACTATCCAGTACTTTATGCTAGAAGCCGCATCAAACGTCGCACGTAGGAGACCGTTATGTTTAATCCACTCATCATTACCCTTTTTGCCATTTGGTTCTTCCTCGTGGTGCTCAAACGCGTCCGCATGAAAAGTGGCGACTTAGACACCTTGTTTTTTGTGTTGGCGCTAGGCAGTCGCATTGTCTTTGGTGAAATTCAGGCGTATCACGTAGAAACATGGATTCTTGATGGAGCGCTCTACGCTGGATTAGCCTATAGCTTGTTGTTTTTTTCAGTCAATCAACTGTTTGACCGTGATCAAGGTTTAGTCCGCTATGAAAAGTTATCGAAAGAACATAAACAAGTGCTTGTAAGTCATGAATCGTTACGCAAGCGATTCATTAGCTTAATTGAACTGCTTAAGGAAGGCTTGATTTTTCGAAATTATGACGGGTCATTGTTTGTGACAGAACCGTTTTTGACGATGACCGGTCATACTGAAAATGAACTAGACGATACGGAACATGAAGCGCGTGTCCATCCTGAGGATCGTGAAATCGTTAAAACGACGTTAAAAAAACTTAGTCGTCGCCATCCGCGGTATCAAATGACATATCGTTATAAAAAAGACTCAAGTTATATTTGGTTAAAAGAACGTGGCATCTTAGTCTTTTATGAAAATCGAAAAATGATTATTTCGCTTGTTCAATGTATTGATGTTAAAACCCATCCAGTTTCTGAGGTGGATGTGCTCAACACACTGAAGTTTAACGATGCGTTTTACGAAGCGCTTCAAGAAATTAATCGCCGCCGAACACCGTATCATTTAGTCTTTTTTGAACTGAGCAACATCCCGTTGATCAACGCGCAGTATGGCCGCGATCTTGGCGATTTGATGATGGGTGAGTTTTTAAACAAAATGACGTATCATTTCTTAAAAGATGATCGCAGTTTGTTTAGAATCGGTGGCATTCGGTTTGCGATGATTGTCCGTGATGAACGAAAATATGAAATTCTTGAACGCGCTTTAAAGTACGGTGGGAATCTTCTTAACTTCGAGATGCACTTTGGACGGGTTCAAGAGACCGTCTTCCCACACTTTGGCATTCAAAAAATCACCGTCTTTGAAGAGCCGATTGATGAAGTGGTGAAACGCTCAAATCAAGCACTTGATATTGCTAAAAGTGAAGAAAGTCCAGATAATTACTTCAAAATTACTTAAGGAGGCGGTGCGTGATGTACAGTGTCGTTATTGCGGCTGGGGGGTCCGGTGTACGAACTGGATTAAGCGAACGTAAAATTTGGTATCCGATTCATGATCAACCTGTCATCGAACATACCGTTAGAGCGTTTGAGGCTGACTTAGACTGCGAACAAATCGTGATTGCCGCCCATCAAGATGATGTAGAGCGCCTGCATACACACTTTAAGCATCGCGCTACCATAGTCGAAGGGGGCTTGACCCGTTCAGACAGTGTTCACGCAGGGTTAAATGTGAGCTCAGCTCCGGTTGTGTTGATTCATGATGCCGCAAGACCTTGCCTACCTTTAACAGCGCTTGAGCGCTTAAAAAAGGCACTTACACACTATGAAGCGGTCACACTTGCCGTCGAAATAGTCGATACGCTTAAGTTGATTACCGAAGATCAACAGCTAAAGACCGTATCTCGTGAAGGACTGATGGCCATTCAGACGCCGCAAGCGTTTCAACGTGAAAAGCTCCAACGTGCGTATCAGCGTTGGTTAGACGCCAAAAAGCCCGCGTATCCATGTGACGCGTCACTATATGAAGCGATGCTCGGTGAGCCGGTTCGTGTTGTTGTTGGGGCGCGCACAAACATCAAGTTCACCACACTCGATGATGTGCCACTCCTTAAGGCGGTGTTGTCATGATACGTATTGGACATGGTCATGATACGCACCGACTCGAAACGGGGAAACGGCTACGACTTGGTGGCATCGACATCGAAGCGTCGGTTCAAGCCATCGGTCATAGCGATGCCGATTGTTTGGTCCATGCCATCTGTGATGCGTTACTCGGTGCGCTCACACTTGGAGATCTTGGTCGTCATTTTCCTGATACAGATAGGCGCTATCAAGCCATTGATTCGACTATTTTATTGCAAGATATAGTGAAGATGATGCAAACGCGCGGTTTTCAAATTGGGCATCTTGATGCGACCGTACATCTTGAAAAACCGAAACTTGCACCGCACATCCATGCGATGCGCACGGTGCTTGCACACCATCTTAATACGGATCTTGAGCGCATAAACATCAAAGCAACGACCGGTGAAGGCATCGGCATCATTGGCCGCGGAGAAGCCATAGTTTGCGATGCGGTGGTCCTACTAGAAAAAAGGAGACTAAACGATGAGTCAAGTTAAACGATTATATCGTAATGATCAAGATACAATGATTTCGGGTGTATGTAGTGGTTTAGCCGATTATTTTGAGGCAGATCCAACGCTCATTCGAGTGTTAACGGTTTTAGCACTATTCATATCGGGCGGTACAGTCTTAATTGGTTATATCATTCTCGCCATTGTCGTCCCAACTAAAAGTAGTTTAATCGCCAAAGGCGAACTGGCAGATAAACAAAAGAAAGACCCTAAAAATGACTACACGATTGATCCCGATGACTACAAACTCTAAGGAGAGATTCACATGATTGAAACGGCACATGGCAACTTTGAAATCATTAAAGATTATCGCGAAGCGCTTGACATCAAGTCATTCAATGACCGGTATGTCGATTGGCTTGATCGGTATGTGTATGTTGTGGGAGATATTAGCGGCGAAAAACTACGTTTGAAAGGGTTCACCGAGAAGACCATCCGACACGTGCAAGACTATTTGATGGAATCGACCCCACCAAACTGCCCGTATTTCATTCTCAAACGTTTGTCACCGCCTGAGCAAAAAGAGGATGACGAAACATAAATAGATTAGCGTTCATACCCATCTGTTATACGCCTTAGTGTATAATATAAGCGCAAGGTGGTGATAATATGGACGAACAAGTTATTATTGAACAAGTACTCGAAATTATCGACAAATTACGCCCTTACATCAATCGCGATGGCGGGGATATTCGGTTTGTCAAATATGAAGAAGGGATCGTCTACGTAGAACTACTCGGTGCCTGTGTTGGCTGTGTCGCGATTGATTCGACTTTAAAAGATGGCGTCGAAGCGATATTGCTTGAAGAAGTGCCCGGCATTATCGGTGTAGAACACATTTAGACGAATAGGTATGGTATGGAATCGTTAAAAGCTTTTGCGGAAAACCGCATGAATGATACCGAAAAACGCGATATTGTTGTGAATTTACTTAAAGAACGTGGTGTAGAATTGTCGGATATGGCCGAGCTGACACTTGGTCTCCAACAAAAATACATTCCCGAACTGACTTTTGAAGTGTGTCTTGACCACATCGAACGGGTGGTCATGAAACGGGAAGTCCAAAACGCTGTCTTGACAGGTCTTGAGCTCGATATCTTAACTGAGAAAGGGCATGTGAGCGAACCGTTGCGCACGATGTTACTTGATGATCATGGGTTGTATGGCATTGATGAAATTTTAGCACTTGCGATTGTCAATGTTTACGGTTCAATCGGTTTAACAAACTTCGGCTATGTCGATAAATCAAAACCTGGCATCATCGCAAAGCTTGATGAAGCAGGGAAAGCCGACGGTGTTTGTCATACCTTTTTAGATGATATTGTCGCGGCGATTGCGGCTGCGGCGGCAGCTTCGATTGCACACCGGTATGTCAAGAAATAGTCTAACGTAAAAAACTTATGAAGGTCTCAACAATCAAAATGGACGTGTTGAGACCTTTTCATTTGACATTTTAGTGTGTTTTTAGCCAAGTTTTTGGTATACTATAAGTAATCAGAACCGAGGTGTTTAATGATGCGTGAAGGCGACATTGTCAAAGGACAAATCACGGCGATTAAACCGTACGGAGCGTTTGTAAAAGTTGATGAAACTGTGACAGGACTCATTCACATCTCTGAATTTAGTGACCGCTATGTGCGGGATATTAAAGATTATGTGACAGTCGGCGACATCTTGGATTTAAAAGTACTGAGTATTCAAGAGGGGAATAAACTTTCACTTAGTTTCAAAAGTTTACACAAACGCAAGAAACGGTTTAAAATTAAGTTAAAATCGGGATTTAAACCTTTAGAAAAAGCCCTACCTAAATGGATTGAATCCTATTCAGAACACAAGAACGGCGATTAGTTAAACCGCCGTTTTTGTTTGGTTGATGAAGTGACTAAAACTGTGATATGCTAGAAGGGGTTCACGACACCGAGTGAGACGCTATGTTTACGACAACGCTTTCACGAAAGTGAGTCTTGTCACGTTTAGTTTGATTATGATACCATGTTAGCAATGAGAGAGGATGAACACTATGACACACCCACTGCATCTTGATACACGTGCCATACCCACAACGCTTCTAGCCGAAACACAAGGGTTGCTTACGGCGGTGAAGACGGCCCATGAACAGCTGAAAATAAACGCTAAAGAAAGCGTCCCTTTCCATGGGTGGCTCCACTGGCCTAGTGTGATGGTTGATAGTATGGACATGCGTCGCATCATGGCGACTGCGAAGCGGCTTACCCGCGATGTCGATGTTATTTTAATCATCGGGATTGGTGGATCTTATTTGGGGGCAAAAGCGCTCATTGAAGCGTTGCGCACGCCCTATACACAAACCAAACCGGAAGTCTTGTTTATCGGTCATCATATGTCAGGGCGAGATATGGAAGGCTTAAAGACTTATTTACAAGATAAATCATTTGCGATTAACGTCATTTCTAAATCGGGTACGACCACCGAACCTGCCGTGGCATTCCGCGTTTTTAAGAGCTTGCTTGAAGCACAAGTCGGCAAAGAGATCGCGGCGCAGCGGATTGTGGCAACGACCGATGCGAAACGTGGGGCTTTACTAGAACTGGCAAAAAAAGAAGGGTATGAGACGTATGTCATTCCCGATGACATTGGAGGCCGTTATAGTGTCTTTACCGCCGTGGGGTTGTTGCCGGTGGCGTGTGCAGGGATTGAGATTGCCCAACTGATGGCTGGTGCCCATGCGGCTGAAAATGCTTTAAACATGCCAGTTGACAGTCAATTTTATTTATATCCAGCCTTAAGGAACGGCTTGTATGCAGCGGGTAAAAAAATCGAACTCTTTGTCCATTATGAACCAGCCTTACAGTATGTCGCTGAGTGGTGGAAACAGCTTTTTGGCGAATCTGAAGGTAAAGAAGGTAAAGGCCTCTTTCCAGCAAGTGTTGGCTTTACAACCGATTTACATAGTCTCGGTCAATACGTTCAAGAAGGCGAGCGCCATCTATTTGAAACGGTCTTAGCGATTGAAGAGACTGGGAGCACCTTGCAAATAGAGACCGATGCACATGACGCGGATGGCTTAAACTATTTAGCAGGTCAACAAATTGACACGGTCAATGCACGCGCCATGCAAGCGACCATCCTTGCCCATGCCGATGGCGGTGTGCCAAGTCTACTTATGCGCCTCAAGCGACTTGATGCCTATCATCTAGGTTGGTTACTTTATTACTTGATGTGGAGTTGCGCCCTATCAGGGACTGTGCTTGGTGTGAATCCTTTTGATCAGCCTGGTGTTGAAGCGTACAAAAACAATATGTTTGCACTGCTAGAAAAACCGGGTTATGAAGCGGCCACAAAAACACTTAAAAAACGATTAGAAGGCTTGTTAGAATAAAAAAACCACCCTCGATGTGCGATCATGCATCGAGGGTGGTTCTTCATTAAGTGCGGAGCCGCTTATGATAAGGTTGCAGTTCAACGCGTTTATCGGTGACTGACGTTTCGATTTTACAAGTGCCTGAGAACGTTTCCCCATCACACTGAGCAATTTGGGGTGTAGGCATTGTGGCGCTGACATGACTTGCCTTTGTCATGTAGACATACCGTTTAAGATGGATATGCAAACCGAGATAGACCGATAAAAACACAAGAAAGAGCATCAGCTTGCCCATGCCATGAATGACTAAAACATCTAATAGTGGCTCAGACAGCTTTGCTTTTGGGGTCAATTTCATGCCACCCCCTACATACGCGCCATTATTGGCGTTAATTAAATAGGCTTTCTTAAATGTTTTTGGTACGCCATCAATCACAGTTTCAAGCGTTTGTGGTTTGTAAATCACGAACGCTTTCAATGTGTTGAGAAAGTAACGCATTTTATTTTTGCGTCGCGACCGATTGACTAAAGCGCTGATCATACCATCAATACCCATGCCAGCCCCGTTAATGAAATAGTGTTCAGCGTGGTCAGTTTGTAGTTTCATGACCGATTGTGGGCTGGGTGGTTGGGTTTTAACACTACGGAGAAAATCATTACCTGAACCACTGCGTCGAATATAAATGCGGTGCTTAAAAGGCAAGTGATACGTTTTATTAACAAACGCATTAATCGTGCCATCGCCGCCTAGTAAAATAAGTGTCATATCGGCGGGTGTCTTGTCAATGTATTCCGCCAAATCGGCAATCTTCAATAAACTCTTCACGCGGAAGGGTTGGTTTGTTTTTTTAAAGTGGTCGACAAGTTTTTTAGTTGTGCGACGTGCTTTGCGGTTTTTCGAGAGCGGATTATAAAGTAAAATAGTCATGGCGACACCGCCTTTCAAGGTGCTTTCATTATAGCACAGAGAACCCCTTCCGCAAGCGATGATTTTTTTGGTGCGCTTCATAAAATATGGTATAATATTTTGAAACCCTTCACAAAAGAGGTGAGACGATTTGGCGATGTATGTATCCATTGAAAACTTAGCGGCGATGCAACGATTCGCCAATCAACTTGCGACCCATCTATTTCCTGGTTTTGTTTTATGTTTATCAGGCGATTTAGGGGCGGGTAAAACGACATTTACCCAATTTCTTGGTCGGGCCATAGGCATTCAAGACACGATTAATTCCCCCACATTCACTTTGATGAAATCATATGATGAAGGGCGCCTTGAACTCGTGCACATCGATGCTTACCGGCTTGAACATATCGGCGGCGATGCAGCGCTTGAAGAAGCCATCCACACCGCAGAAGTCGCCGTTATTGAATGGTATGAATATATGCTAGAAAACTTGCCTGAGACATACTTGTCCATCCATCTTCATCATGAAGGTGGAGAACGGCGACGTTTAAGCATTGAAGGAGGAGGCCGCTATGCAGCCATTGCCGAAGCGCTTAGTGCTTGATACGGCCACCGATTATTTGTATGGTGCGTTGTTTGAAGGTACGCACTGTCTAGCCCATGTTTACCAGAAAGGTGATCATAATCATTCAGAAACACTGATGCCAGAAGTCGAGCGTCTTTTTAAAGAAGTGAACTGGCAGGCTGATGCGCTCAATGAAGTAATCGTTGGCATCGGGCCTGGCAGTTATACGGGTGTAAGAATTGGCGTAGTCATCGCTAAAATGCTTGGGTTTTGTTTACCGATTGACGTGTGGACATCGAGTAGTCTTGCATTACTCGCAAGCGGCGCACAAAAAGGACCTGTGACCGCGTTCATCGATGCGCGTCGAGGCATGGCTTTTGCGGGCGTGTACACCGTCGATGAAGGACGGTTGGTTTGTATAGAGAAAGACCGCTACCGGCCCAGTCCAAACTTTAAAGAAGACCCGACACCACTTGAACAAAGCAAGCCGGATCCTCGCAAACTTTTCGGGACACCTTTATTAAAAAAGGTTGAGGACATTCACCGGCTTGAACCGATTTACTTGCGCCAAACAGAAGCTGAGGCGCAACTTGCAAAGCGGGGAAGGAAGGCTTGATACGATGTTGACAGAATTTTTTGGTTACGTGATTGATCCGGATCGAGGCGTCCGGCTATTTCATTGGACCCACTATATGCATATTGCCTTTGCGTTGATTGCCATTTATGTACCATTGCGCTTTGCCGAGGCGATTTATCGCAGCCCTTATGAAGCAAGGGTGCGTCATATCGCTTTTATATGGCTTATTGTCCTTGAAATCATTTACCATGCGCACAACTGGGCCGCAGGTGAATGGTCTTTTCCGCTTCACATATGTAGTTTTGCGGTCATCATGTGTTTAGGACTTCTTAAGACAAACAGCCAACGTATTTTTGAGTTTGTGTTCTTTTTTGGCGTACTAGGTGGTTTCATGGCACTTTTTGTACCGTTTAGTTACGGTTTTCCTTATACGAATATCCGGTTTTATCACTTTATTTTAATTCACATGACCATCATCATGATTCCCCTTTATTATTATAAAGCGTATGGTTTCCGTGTTACGTTAAGAGCGACGTATAAGACATTTGTGATGGTCTTGCTTGTTGCGCCGGTCATTTATAACATCAACCGTCTACTCAGCCGTTTCAGTCAAACCTCAAACATCAACTACTGGTTTATCAGTGATATCCCTGAACATGTGACGGCAATTTTTGGCGATAACTACTTGATTTATATTGCCGTATTGTTATCGCTCATTTATATCGCACAGATGATTCTTTACCGGGTGTCTAACCGCGTTGAAAGGCGCCAAGATCATGTCGAATCCTAAAGTTAGACTGCGCAAGGCCTCGATGGCCGATGTGGCTTATATCGAACAAATTGAACACGGGACGTTTGGCAAATCTTTAGGCAATAAGATGTTCATCGAAGACATTTTGTATAATCACATGGCCCATTATCAGGTGCTTGAAGTCGCGGGTGAGAGAGCTGGATACTGCAGTCTTTGGCTGACGATGCCGTATGCAGAAATTGTCCAGATTATTGTTGAACCGCCTTATCGTCATCAAGGGTATGGTCGCTTGATGATGGAATCGATGTTAGAAAAATGTGAGAAAGCTAGTGTTGAAGCGGTGACACTTGAAGTGCGTGTCTCAAATACGCAAGCCATCAACTTTTATGAACAGTTTGGTTTTAAGACGGTCTCACGGCGGAAACGTTATTACCAAGACGGTGAAGATGCCTGGCTTATGATGAAAGCACTCACGCACAATAAACTAAAAGGAGATCGGTCTCCATGATTGTTTTAGCCGTTGAAACGAGTTGTGATGAAACCAGTGTTGCCGTCTCAAAAAATGGGGACACGATTTTAAGTAACTGTGTCTTATCACAAATAGACACCCACCAAGCTTTTGGCGGTGTCGTCCCTGAAATTGCTTCAAGAGAACATGTAAAAGGCATGACTGTTGTATTTAAAGAAGCCCTTGAAACAGCGGGTATTACCGCACAAGAAGTCGATTTAGTTGCGGTCACACAAGGGCCGGGTTTAATCGGCAGTTTACTCATTGGCATTAACGCCGCTAAAGCGTTTGCCTTCGCCCACCAAAAGCCGCTCATCGGTGTCCATCATATTGCTGGACATATTTATGCCAATCGGCTCGCAGGCCCTTTCGTATTTCCGTTAATTTGTTTAGTCGTTTCAGGCGGTCATACAGAACTCATTTTAATGCGTGATCACTATCAATTTGAAAAATTAGGTGAGACGCAAGATGATGCGGTAGGTGAAGCATATGATAAAGTTGCGCGTGTACTCGGTCTTGAGTATCCCGGTGGACCGCACATTGATCAGCTGGCAAAAACCGCTTCGGCGGATATGCCGATGCCAGTCAGTAATATCGATGGCTATCACTTTAGCTACAGCGGTTTAAAAAGTCATGTCATCAACGTGCTCAATCAAAAGCGGATGAAAAAAGAACCGATTGATGTCCCTGTGCTTGCGGCGAGTTTTCAAGCCGCAGCCATTGAACAACTCGTCCGTAAAAGTCGGGCCGCTGTCGATGCGTATCAAGCTAAAATGTTTATGGTCGCAGGCGGTGTTGCGGCCAACCATCATTTGAGAGAACGTGTCAATGCCTTGTTTTCCGATGTCTTAGTCCGCATGCCACCGCTTGAATATTGCACAGATAACGCCGCGATGATATCGCTTGCGGCATACTATCAATTTCAGGCGGATCAAAAAGTCGATTCGTTGGACCTTAAAGGTTATGCACGGCTTAAACTCACGCCCTAATCCTCCGGATTGGGGTGTTTTTATTTGCGGACACGGTGGACATTCATACGATTTTCACATCCACCGTGTATAATGAAAGCATCACCTGGACATGAAAGAAGGATGCAGTGATGAAAAAACTGTTCGTGAGTGTGTTTGTGATTGGACTGATTTTGCTTGGAATACCTCTTGTGTTGTTAGGGCTTATGTATGAAGGGGACGCAGACGCTTTGATGCCGCTTGAACTTTATTATGAAGAAGCGGATGGCTTCAGTTTACTTTATGCTGAGCTGGCGATGGCCTTACAAGCGGCGCAAGATGATGACACAGTGGATTTACATGTGATGCTCGATGAAAACAGCTTAAATACGCTGATTTTTAACTATATCCGTGGCGATGGTCCTTTTAAAGAGGCCATCAATCCCGACTACTTGCCGGGTCCAGATTGTGACACCGCATCGTGCGCAACGATTGTTGAAGAAGTGTTTACCCATGAGGGTCGCCGCTTTATCATCCAACTTGAAGGACTTTGGGTTCAGTTTGATGAGGCAACACTGCACTTGAATGCGGCGCTTGCGCTTAACTATCAAGACCGCTCAACATATAAAACCGTTGTTAGGACAGAGCTGAGCCTTGAATCCGGGGATTCGCCAGGTGTTTATACGCTGACTTATGAAGGCATGCGTATCGGCCGAATGCCACTACCGAGTCGGCTATTCAATACAGTGTCAACGTGGTTTGACAGGGTGACAAGCTATGATTTTGATGAAGCGATTGATATGGCATCGCGCGCGATCCGCATAGAAAGACAACCTTTATCACTGACGCTCGATTTGCCAGCACTCATTAAACAAGCGTCTGAGACACTTGAAGCGGACCCTGGTGCTGAACTTGGTTTAACCATCATCGATGCGCTTCTGCAAGAAGATTTATTGACGTTAGCGTTTGAACAAGCAGGCATAGGCATGCAAGTTCAACTTGAGGCACTGCGCGTAGATAGCGATACAACCATACCAGAAGTCTTGTTAGCACAAAGAGACGCCGCCGGCTTTATCCCGCAAGCTTTTTCATTTGAAACGCAGCTAAAGACGCAACTAGAGACGTGGTTGATCGCTCGTGCTTTAGGCCATGCGATGCCCTTTCACATATCTGTCGATCTGATAAATGCGGCCCTATACCATGAAGCGGGCGGTTTTGAGCGGTTTCAGTACGAGTTTGATTACCGAGATGCGATAGGGTCACCCGCAATTCTTTTCATGGGTTTAGAAGCGTTTTGGCTTGAATTTGCGCAGGATGAGACCGATTCAGCCAAAGCCTCGATGACACTCTATGGCTTATTTGATTTCGGGGGTTTAAAAACGCGTATAGCCCTTAAGAATGCACGTATTGAGAGTGATAATGAATCGGTGCTTACGTTCTCACTGCAAGCCATCACCTTAGGGGATGATGCGGATACGCCCGCTTTAGGCTTTTCAGAAGTCGATCGTTTTGTGACTTTGTTAGACACCCTTGCATGGGTGCCGTTTATCGAAGTCGATGCAACAAATCAACTCATTCTCGATGGTGAAGCGTTGTTTAATGAGATGGGCAAGCAGGACGTGTGGAATGTTACGGTGATGACGGTCATTGATATGGGTATTTTGGTTGATATCACTCCACAGGACCCTACGCTAGAAGACACACTAAACGCGATGACGACAGCCCTATTCGATGTCTTATCCACTGGCTTAAGCCATGAACTAGAAACGGTGTTTGATGACCAAGCAGAAAGTCAAGCGTTCCTCAATCATCTTAAAGAGATCGAAACGGTGCTCGCAGCGGACGACCCACTCGATGAAGCAGAAGTCACTTTATTGATGGCACAATTAGACGCATTGCCTGAGTTAGCACGCCAACAATTCACCGATACGTTAACGGCGCAACTTGACCCTTCCATACAAGATGCATTTAATGACGCATTTCTAAATTGATCCGCTCGCACCGAC
>SKGI01000041.1 GCA_007117555.1 Candidatus Izemoplasma sp.
AAAGCGATTACTGAAAAACTGAAAGATTTAATTCCTAGACAAATGTTTGAAATACCGATTCAAGCCGCCCTTGGTGCGAAGGTCATCGCACGAAGCACCATTCGTGCCTTACGGAAAAACGTTATCGCGAAGTGTTATGGTGGCGATATAAGTCGTAAGAAGAAGCTGCTAGAAAAACAAAAAGAAGGTAAGAAGCGAATGAAAAGCGTTGGGAATGTCGATGTCCCTCAAGAAGCCTTTTTGTCAGTTCTTTCACTCGATGATTAGTATTAAGAAAAACCTATGAATGTTCACATATTGCGTGTCATGAAGGGAGAGAGTGTTTATGCGCGGCCTTTATGTTCACATGCCCTTTTGCCGGTCGATTTGTACGTATTGCGACTTCGTGAAGGAAGTGGCATCTCCGTCTAAGCGCGCTCGGTATTTAGAAGCACTCATCTATGAAATAACGATGGTAAAAGCAGAACTATCGAGTGTTCAAACCGTATATATTGGTGGTGGGACACCGAGTCTTTACAATGCAGAAGCACTTAATAAGCTCATGCAAGTCATTCATACCCATATTAATCCAAAACAAATCATTGAGACAACACTTGAATGTAATCCTGAAGATGTGACCCTAGACTTTGCGCGTCAAATCCGTACCCTTGGGGTTGATCGGGTCAGTCTTGGGGTGCAAACATTTCAAGACGAATTGCTTCAGTTTCTTAATCGCAAACATCGTGCCAAAACTGCGATTGATGCGGTTCATCACTTGCGTGCTGCAGGTTTTAAACGGATTAGTCTCGATATGATATCTGGCTTAATTAATCAAACAATGTCGATGCTTCAAGATGATATCAAACAACTATTAGACCTTGAACCAGACCATATTTCTTATTACAGTTTAATTCTTGAAGAAAACACCCGATTATGGCATTTACTTGAGCGTGGGGACATACGCTTGCTCGATGAAGACCTTGAGGCTGATATGGTTGAACAGGTGTATAAAGCCTTGACAGAAGCCGGTTATGAACACTATGAGATTAGCAACTTTGCGCGACCTAATCAAAAATCTTTGCACAATTTATTATACTGGCAAGATGAGGAATATATTGGTGTCGGTGCCGGTGCTCATGGTCGTATCGGTGCGTGTCGTCACGAAAATATTCGTTCGGTCAAATATTATCTTGAAGCAGTTGAAAACAACCGGTTACCGAGGGCACAAACGGTCCCTGTTGAAGGATTGAAAGAAGCTTTGATGATGGGACTTCGTCTCACGGAAGGTGTATCACTTGAAAAACTTGAAACACGTTATGAAAAGACGGTTTTTGCCGCCCATCCTCAATTACTTGAAGCGGTTGCATTAGGTTTGTTAGAACACATAGATGGCCAGTTACGTTTAACCGCTCGTGGTCGTATGCTTAGTAATGAAGTTTTAACACGATTGTGAGGGGTTTTATGTTAAATCAATTACTTAAAGAGTATGAGTACGAACTTAAATCATCACATACGTTATCAGAAGCAAGTATCAAAGCTTATATGAATGATTTGCGTCATTATATTGCTTATCTTAACCATCGCAACATAAAGCACCCAGATGCCGTCACAAAACACACGCTTCAAGCCTACTTGATGACGTTAAGAAAAAAACACCGCAGTGTCGCAACCATCAACCGTAAGCTTAGTGCTATGAAAAAGTTTCATCAATATTTATTACAAGAGAAGATTGTATCTGAAAATGTCTTGTTGGCAGTCACCCGACCGAAACAAGGTAAGCGACTGCCTGTGGTTTTAAGTTTAGAAGAAATCGAAGCTTTGATTGAAGCGGCTCAAGGTGAGTCGCCATTGCACATTCGCAATTTAGCGATAATTGAACTGCTTTATGGTTCAGGATTACGAATTTCTGAGTTATTGGATCTTAAAACAGAAGACTTGCACATCAATATGGGCTTTATCACAGTAACAGGTAAAGGTTCAAAAGAACGGATTGTCCCGGTGGGCTCTGAGGCGGCTAAAGCATTGAAGAAATACCTTGAAGCCGCAAGACTTACTTTGAGTAAAACCCCAACACCTTATGTGTTTTTAAACCGATTTGGCAAGCCGATGAGTCGCATTGGTTTCTATCAAATTCTTAAAGATCTCGCTCAAAAGGCCAATCTTGGTAAAGAAGTGAGCCCCCATACATTAAGACATAGTTTTGCGACCCATTTACTTGAGGCTGGTGTAGACTTGCGGTATGTTCAAGAAATGCTCGGTCACGGGGATGTCGCCACGACAGAACTGTATACACATTTGAGTAAAAAACAATTGATTGCCGTGTATGATATGCATCATCCTTATGCACGCAAGAAGGAGGACAAAACATGAGATTTAAACGGATATTTTTGATTGTTATTGACAGTGTGGGTATCGGAGCCATGCCTGATGCAGCGGATTATGGTGATGAAGGTGCCAACACACTTGGCCACATTGCGGCTGTTTCGGATGGGATTCATTTGCCTACTATGGCGCGTTTAGGACTTGGGCATCTTGGCCCATTTCAAGGGGTGCCTGTCGTCGATGCAGCGGAAGGCTATTTCACAAAGATGGCCGAGAAAAGTATTGGGAAAGACACAATGACCGGCCATTGGGAACTGATGGGGCTTTATGTTGATACACCGTTTAAGACGTTTACAGATACCGGATTTCCTCAATCGTTGCTCGATGCTATTTCTAAACAAACCGGTCGTGGCATTGTGGGTAATATCGCCGCAAGTGGGACCGATATCATCGAGCAATATGGTGAGCATCAACTTAAAACAGGTGATTGGATTGTTTACACCAGCGCCGACAGTGTTTTACAAATTGCTGCGCACGAAGAAAAAATTGGCCTTGAAGCGCTCTATGAAGCATGTGCGTATGCGCGTAAGTTAACGTTAGCTGATGACTACAAGTTAGGCCGTATCATTGCGAGGCCGTTTGTCGGTTCAGGTAAAGGGCAGTTTAAGAGGACCTCTAATCGAAAAGACTATGCCTTAAAACCTTTCGATAAAACGGTGCTTGATGCACTTTCAGAAGCAGGCAAGGATGTTCATGCCTTCGGAAAAATTCGTGATATATTTGATGGTGAAGGTATTACATGGTCGAAAAAACAAGCTGATAATGATGCGGGTATGCAAAATATTACGAATCATGTCAAAGAAGATTTCACTGGCTTAGCCTTTCTTAATTTAGTGGATTTTGATGCGCTATATGGCCATCGCCGCGATCCTGCAGGCTATAAGCAGGCGCTTGAAGCATTCGATACGCAACTTGAGACGTTGTGCGCGTCTCTTAATGAATCGGATTTACTGATGGTGACAGCGGATCATGGGAATGATCCAACGCACCATGGTACTGATCATACACGTGAATACGTTCCAC
>SKGI01000067.1 GCA_007117555.1 Candidatus Izemoplasma sp.
GGATGACAATCACCCCCAGTTCTTCTTGTGTACGAAAATCATTGAGCGTGTGATAAGCTACAAGATGGTCACCAATCGTAGCATACCCAATTCCAGTTGGAATACCTTGTAGTGGCGCATAAACATGGTTTTCAATCAAATAACGCCTTGTAAAGCCCCGCTCATAATCGATCGACACGAGCCGATTGGACTGCGAGGCAATGACTGAAATACTTGAGATAATATTGGAGTTGGCATACAGTGTGTTACGCAAAATACTTTCAAGATTGGTGGGGGAACCTGGTGGATGATGTATTTCTGTAAGCAAGGCATCCTCAAGATGCAATGTATACATCACATCACGTAACTGTTCCGTATAGTTTTTCAAATGTTGTTCTGCCCAGGCTAACTTAGTTGCATTTTCTTGCAAGTTGGACTGGATTTGGTCATCGCTGACAAAAATGAGCGAGTAAACAAGAAATGCGACAACTGGGATGATGGTTATGGCTAAAATGTTCGCAATAAGACGGGCGCGAATACTTTTCACGATGGCACCTCAAAGTTGTGACTTGATGATATATGTATTTCACATAAAGCATAACCGTATTTTGTGACTTATACAAGACCCAATTATGAGTGCACACGATAATCATAATGTTGAAGCAATACACATCCACGACTTTTAGAGTTTTTTTAACATCTAAAAACTCGATTACATATGAAGCATAATCGAGTTTTTTAAAGTGAGGCTTGTGTAGTTTCATAGCGGCTCCGTTGAATCTTTAAGATGTAATTTAGCATACAGTCCATTTGCTTTAGCTAATAAAGCATCATGGGTACCCGATTCAACTATCTTACCCTGCTCAATAACGAGAATCTCATCGGCATCTTCGATTGTTGAAAGGCGGTGGGCGATGACTAAGGTCGTCTTACCTTGCATCAGCGTTTCAAGCGCTTTTTGAATTAAGGTTTCCGATTCGTTATCAAGCGCCGACGTCGCTTCATCTAATAAAAGAATCGGCGCATCTTTTAAAATCGCCCGAGCGATGGCAATGCGTTGGCGTTGTCCGCCCGATAACGTCGCACCACGCTCACCAACAACCGTGTCGTAACCCGATTCAAGTTGCCTAATAAACGTATGGGCATGGGCCTTTTTGGCCGCTTCGATGATCGCTTCATCGGTGGCATCAAGCTGGCCATAAGCAATGTTTTCACGAATGGTCGTATGAAACAGTGTGGCATCTTGTGGCACATAAGCATAATGTGCACGAACCGATTGCATCGTAGCTTGAACGGATGGGGTGAGATTCACTGATAATTGGCCCGCTTCAGGTGGATAAAAGAGTAATAACACTTTAAACACCGTGCTTTTCCCACCACCACTTGGACCAACAAGTGCCACCTTTTGCCCTTTAAGTACACTGAGTGATAAGTGATCAAGCACGCGCTGTTTCTGATCATAACTGAAAGTCAGTTGATTAAGCTGCACGGCTAAATCAGATTGTCCAACAGGTGTAACATATGGGATAAACTCAGGCTCTTCTGCTTCATCAAGCAGTGTAAACAACCGTTCACCTGCGGCCAGTGATGTTTGCATATTCGCCACAAAATTGCCTAAGTACTGCACCAAATCCGTTATGCCGTTGTTCAGTTGAACAATCGCCACAATCACCCCGATTGTGACCAGGCCTTCAAGGGCTAAATAACTACCAAAAAGCGCGATACCCGCAAAGCTAAGCGTTGCAATAAATTGGTTTAACATCGTGATGGTTGCGAGCTTATCAATGCGTGTATTCGCGATTTTGAGCGTCTCATCATTCGTCTTTTGAAACTTATCAAGAATGATCCGGTGTAAGTTGAAGATACGGATGACATGGACGCCCGCAAGCAAATTGGCTAACCGAGTGTTTACACGGGCAAACTGTGCTTGTAAACGCCGGCTTACATGGCGTAAACGTCCCGCTAAAACATGATTCACCACTAAAGTTAAAAGACCCGCACTTAGGGGCAATAACGCTAAGCGCCATTCAATCAAAAACATGACGACCAATGCCCCAACCCCTGTGACAACCCGTGACAGTATATTGACTAAATGGACGCTATAAGTTCGCTCGGCCTCAAGAATATCATGGGTCGCTAGTGCGGTCGTTTCAGCGCTGTGGTGTTGTTTGAAATACGTTAACGGCAGACGGGTCATTTTTGCGAATACGTCTTTTCTTAAATAACCGGTCGTTTTGACTGCGGCGGCTTGATAGAAATAGTTGAAAAGCGGCATAATGGCCACCACAATTAATCCAGCAATGGTATAAAATAAGATGTTATCGAGTAGTTCTTGAAATGTGCCTGCGGCGAGTGTATCAAACAAATTTAAAAACAAAAGGGCTAAAACCGCTTGTAATAAAAATGTCAATAAAGACAAGCCGATGAGACCGATCGCATACGATGTCTTCGTGCCTTTCATATAGTGCATCAGTCTTTTAAAGGTCGAGGTTTTCATGCAATCCCTCCCCATCGTCTAACAAGTGTTGGCGTTGATACAGTCTCGCATACGTACCCGCTGCTTCTAATAAACTTGCATGCGTGCCGGATTCAACCAGCACCCCTTGATCAAGAACATAAATTTTCTTTGCATGACGAATGGTTGAAAGCCGGTGGGCAATAACAATCCCTGTTTTTGACTTTAACATCCGATCAAGGGCGATTTGCACCAGTGCTTCTGATTCAAGATCAAGCGCTGAAGTCGCTTCATCAAGCAAGACAATCGACGCGTCTTTCATAATGGCACGGGCAATGGCAAGCCGTTGTTTTTGACCCCCACTTAACGTATCCCCCATCTCACCTAATATCGCATCATATCCTTTGGATTGTGCGAGAATAAACGACTCGGCTTGGGCTTCTCTTGCGGCATCTTCTACTGCCGCAAACGGACGTTTCAGATTGCCATAATGAATGTTTTCGCCAATGCTTTCTGGAAACAGAAACGTTTCTTGTGTCACAAGTGCTAATAGGTGTCTAAGGGCCGTTAAGTTCCAGTCTCTTAGTTCATGACCAAACACACGAATTTGGCCTTCGTAGGTATCATAGTAACCCATCAATAGTTTTGTAATGGTACTTTTTCCGCCCCCACTTGGCCCAACAAAAGCAATCGTTTCATTCATATTGACTGAAAAACTTACATCACGGATGGCCACGTGTTCTTGATTTGGATACGCGAAGGTGACCTTGTCAAACACGACTGCCGGCTGTGAAAAATCAATGGGGAATGCTTGACCATCATTGCGTTCTACTACGCTATCAATCACAGAGAATATGCGCTCAGCACTCGCAAGGTCTCGTTTTGTTTCACCAATGAGGACACTCATTTGTGAAAGCGGCCAAGTGAGAAAATTAAGCAGATTGATAA
>SKGI01000036.1 GCA_007117555.1 Candidatus Izemoplasma sp.
AAACTCAAGCCGAAGCTTGAGTTTTTTAGTTGTTTAGCGACCGTGACAATGTTTATATTTCTTCCCTGATCCGCAAGGACACGGATCATTGCGTCCAACCTTTTCACTAGTACGCGGTTTCCGTTTTTGCATTTCTTCCTTGCCTGAATAGGTGGATGTTGGTTTAGCGACTTGAACCCGTTCAAGATTGTCACGGATGACGGCGCGCAATAAGTAACGTGACACGTCACCTTCGATTGATGCAACCATGTCTTCAAACATTTCAAAGCCGATCTCTTGATATTCACGCAATGGGTTTTGTTGGGCGTAGGAACGTAAACCAATACTTTGGCGCAGTTCACTCATCTGATCGATATGTTGCACCCAGTACGTATCCACAACTCTAAGCATGACGACTTTGAGAAACTCATTATATTTTTCTTCCCCAATTTTATGCGCTTTAGCATGTAAATCCGCTAAGCCGATTTCGATCACGTGGTTGAGCGTTTTCTCAACATCTTCACTCATATCACTTTTTTCAATCACACCTGGATTGAATAATTGGCCATCTAATGCTTGAAAAAGTTCTTTAACACGTAACACAGGGGTTTTGCTTTCAGGATCGATAAATTGACGGACGGTGCTTTCAAGATGACGCGATAAAATACCTTCTGCAATGTCCGTCACGGAATCAAGCATCAATATGTCACGACGTTGTTCATAAATAATTTCCCGCTGTTTACGCAAAACTTCATCATATTGTAAGACATTTTTCCGTCGATCGAAGTTGTTGCCTTCAATTTGTTTTTGTGAGCTGCGAATAATACGAGAAAAGAGTTTATAGTCAACAGGTTTATCTTCACTGCCTCCTAAGCGCGAAAGTCTCTCGAGCTGGCGTTTCATACGATCGCCACCAAAACGTCTTAAGAGATCGTCTTCAGCTGAGATAAAGAAACGTGAGTAACCCGGATCACCTTGGCGACCACCCCGACCACGTAACTGATTATCGATACGTCTTGATTCGTGACGTTCAGTACCGATGACTGCAAGGCCACCTAGTTCTCGTACGCCTGGGCCTAACTTAATGTCTGTTCCGCGACCTGCCATGTTGGTGGCGATGGTGACAGAGCCTTGATGACCGGCCTTTTCAACGATTTCTGCCTCGCGTTCATGTTGTTTCGCATTTAACACATCATGGGGCACGCCGCGGCGCTTAAGCAGTTTACTAAGTAGCTCACTGCTTTCAATGGAGATTGTCCCGACTAAGATGGGTTGCCCGCGCTCATGCCGGGCTTTGATGTCTTCAGCTAAAGCGGTGTATTTTGCTTTCATATTGGCAAAAATCAAATCATTAGCATCTTCACGAATGATTGGTTTGTTTGTGGGAATTTCAATGACAAGCATATTATAGATGTCACGGAATTCTTCTTCCTCTGTTTTAGCAGTCCCCGTCATACCGGCTAGCTTTTTATACATACGGAAGTAGTTTTGAAAGGTAATCGTTGCCAATGTTGATGTTTCCTTTTTGATTTCAACGCCTTCTTTGGCCTCTAAGGCTTGATGAAGGCCTTCACTAAACTGACGACCATGCATCAATCGGCCTGTAAACTGGTCGACAATGATGACTTGGTTGTCTTGAACGACATAATCGACATCGCGTTCCATCGTATAATTGGCTTTAATGGCATTGTTAATATGATGTAAGAGACCTACATGATTAAGATCGTATAAGTTGTCAATGCTAAAGTATCGTTCAGCTTTACTCATCCCTTCAGGATTTAAGGTGACCGTTTTTGTTTTAATATCAATTTCATAATCTTCTTCTTGAAGGGTTCTTGCAAAGGCTTGCGCTTGAAGATAAAGATTGCCTGTTTGCTTTGCACCACCAGAAATAATTAAGGGCGTACGTGCTTCATCAACAAGAATGGAGTCAACCTCATCGATGATGGCGTAACTTAGAGGTCTTTGCACCATTTCTTCTTTATAGATGACCATATGGTCACGTAAATAATCAAAGCCTAACTCATTATTAGTAGAATACAAGATATCACAAAGGTATGCTTCCCGTTTTTCATCTTTAGTAAGCTCGCGTTGATTTAAACCAACTGTCAAACCAAGAAACCTAAAGAGATCACCAATTTCACCTTCTGCCTCACGGGCAGCTAAGTATTCATTGACTGTCACGATGTGCACGCCATCCCCTGTCAGCGCATTCAAGTAAGCTGGCATAACCGCGGTCAACGTTTTCCCTTCACCTGTTTTCATTTCAGCGATGTTTCCTTCGTGAATAACATGCGCACCCATCACTTGCACTTTAAATGGCGTCATGCCAGTAACACGTGTTGACGCCTCACGTACAAGGGCATACGCTTCGATTTCAAGCGTATCAAGTGATGTGCCATTTTGGTAAGCCTCTTTCCATTGAGCGGTCTTTTCTGGAAATTGGTCATCGGTCAGTTTTTTCATGTCCGCCTCTAAAGCAAGAACTTTATCTGCGAAAGATCCTAACATTTTTTGCGCACGGCGGCTCGGGTCAAACAGTTTTTTTAGCATCTTTTTAGTCACCTCATTTAATCATGTCTATCATATCACAAAGTGCGTGCATTCTCAAAGATTTTCACCGCTTGTATACCGAAAAAAATGCGCCCGTAGGCGCATTAGATTTATTCCGTTTCGATGACAGCGTACTTACCATCGTTTCGTAAATAGGCAACACACGTGTTTTGTGTATCCTCATCACGATAGATGAAGAAATCGTGGCCAAGCATTTCCATTGCAGTAATTGCTTCATCCGTAGACATTTGCTCAAGCGCGATCTGTTTGCGTTTCACCGGTGTTCTAACAAGTTCTCTTTCTAACGCTTCAAGATCGACTTCTTCATTAAAGAGTTCAGCAACACCTTCCTTTTTTTGTAAGCTTCGGGTAATTTTCACTTTATTTTTGCGGATTTGTCGTTCGAGTTTATCAATCGCAAGGTCAATCGCAGCATACATATCAGCTTCACTAACTTCTGCGCGCATCGTGTAGAACTTAGTCGGAATTGTCACTTCGACGCGGTGGTGGTCTTTGTATGTTTTGCACACCACGAACGCATCGAGTTCTTCTTTGAAGTAGCGTTCTACCTTGGAGAGCTTGTCAACCGCATAGTTCTCGATGGCTTCTGTAACTTTGAATCCATTTTTGCCTCGGACTTCAACGAGCATGGAATCATCTCCTTTAAGTAATGATACCTTTATTATATCACACCAAACTTTATTGGAAAACGAAAGACTAATATTCTACTCTTTTTTTGTGCAATACGCTTAGTGTGTACTACCAAAAACACGTTCTAACAAATAATCGTATTTCTCATATGAAAACACTCGAAACACAGAAAACAATC
>SKGI01000040.1 GCA_007117555.1 Candidatus Izemoplasma sp.
GCCATCACTAAGCGTCGCAGTCACCGCAAATTTAACCGTGAATCGCTGACGCTAGAACACCTATCTTATGCGCTTTGGGCAACGCAAGGCATCATGCGCCAAATCGATGATCGTGCGACGCTTCGGACGGTGCCTTCGGCTGGGGCACGTCACGCGTTTGAAACGTGGATTCTCATCAATCATATGAAAACGTTGAAAGCTGGACTGTATGCGTATGATCCAGCATCACACGCGCTGGTGATGCTCCAAGCGTCTGATACACTGGGCGAAACACTCGCAGCGGCATGTTTAGGCCAAAAGATGGTCGCTCATGCATCGGTCAGTTTTTTCTGGATCGCAGATATCGAGCGCATGACTTATCGCTATGGTGAACGGGGCTTCCGCTATTTATGTATGGACGCAGGTCATGTGTGTCAAAACTTATATTTAGTTGCGGAAGCTTTAGATTTAGGTACGTGTGCCATCGGTGCCTATGATGACGATGCGGTGAACCAAGCACTCGGATTAGATGCTGAGCGCGAATGTGTGCTTTACATTGCCCCACTGGGTGTTATTGACCGGTGAAAATCCGCCGTGCAAAAGCATCTGAAGCGGCGCACTTTTCTGAAGTGACTTTAAAGCGTCAACTTGGGTATGTGATTGAAAAAAAGCCTCCGCTTTATGTCAGCTTTCATATTCAAAACATACAAGAAGCGATTATCACCCCACGCATTACCGAACACCTCGATGATTTAATAGCGACTTTTCGGTTTCACAATGGATTTGTGCACACGTTTTATGATGAATGGGGTCACCTGCTCGGCAGCTTTGATCCGGTTGAATTAATCAAAGTGCATCCAGCATCTCTTAAAGTCACACAGTGGCTCGTCTCGCAAGACAAGTTTAAAGACATAAAAACATGGGTTCATACACCAGAAGATGTCATTGTACCTGTGTTTAAACATGACCATCACTTTGTCGTGCTCGATGGCCATACACGCTTAAAAGTGGCACTTTTAAAAGGTTTTGACACAGTGACAGTTTATGAAGAAACCGGGGATGCATTAAGCCGTGCCTTTTATCATGAAGCCGTGCGACGCAATGTACATAGTGTGACAGACTGTGAAATCGTCGATTCGAGACGGTATGCCCTTGAATGGGACGCGATGTGTGATCGTTTTATTGCGACCTTTGACGAAAAAAAGAAGTTGCGCAAGCATAGTCTTGCAAAAAGGCAAAATATTGTAGCGGAGGATCGCATACAGTGGAATCAAGCGCTTGTCGCGAATTTAAACCAGTACTTATCAGATTATGCCTTTGAGACACTTGGCGTTTATTATCCGTTAACGGGCGAAGTCGATGTACGCGCACTCAGTGCGCACTACGAGATATTTTACCCAGTTATTGAAGCGGGCCGCTTAGTGTTTGCGCCCGATGTGGGGGCGTTTAAACGTGCAAGCTTTAAGACACGTGTCCCCAACACCTCCCAAAGGTTGAACGGTCCTTTAGATGCGGTCATTGTGCCGGGCTTATTATTTGATAAAGAAGGCATGCGGCTTGGTTATGGTAAAGGGTATTATGATGGGTATTTGGCTCAAAGCCCGGCTTTAAAAATCGGGGTGTGTTTTGAAGCGTTTTTACAGAATAGCTTGCCTAAGGCAGCGCACGATATAGCCGTCGATGTGATCATTACCGAAAACCGCATTTTGAAGATTTAAAAGACGCATAAATAGTTTAGAGCTAATGCAGTGAACACTCCGGAATCCTTTAAGGGGTGTTTTTCTCAAGAGGGTATTAAAAACGGGGCAATTTCATGTATAATAGGACGGAACGACAGTTTGTATTAGAACCAGATTTTAGGAGGTTTTACGATGATTGAACGACCTAAAGAACGCATCCACGCCGATGCTAAAAAAGTATGGCGACTGAATGGACTCATCACCTTAGGTGTTGAACTACTCATTGTGGTTGCGTATGTGATTGCTAGAATATTTATTGATTGGTTGCCGCTATGGCCGATTTGGCCCGCTTTAGGGTTGTTTGGTGTTCTTGGAATACTGAACATTTTTATTGTGCCGCATGTGCGGATGATTTACTGGGGTTATGCGATGAATGAAGATTCGATTGAGATTCAGTACGGTCTCATTGTCATTCGCCGTGCGCTCATTCCGATGCGCAGAGTTCAACATGTCGATTTAGAAATGGGACCGATTATGCGGCACTTTAAGTTGGCGAGTTTATCGATTACAACCGCAGGTTCAAACCACACCATTCCAGCACTTGAAATGGCTAAAGCCCGCAGCTTACATCAAGAAATAGCGGCTTTGGTTCAATCCCGTGATGACGATGTCTGATTTTAGACGCCAACATCCCATCGTCATCGTGACAGGGGTTTTTCGTGAACTGCGCTCCTTTATTTTGCCGTTTTTAATCTTTTTAGTTTTGTCAGTACTTGGTGAAGAAGCGACTGTTTTTGGTGGACGTGGCGTGTTAATTTTTGCGCTCATTTCGATTGGGTTTAGTATGCTCGCTGGGTTGCTTAAATGGGTCTTCTTCCGTTACGCTGTTTCAGAGACTGTCATTCAAATTCATTCGGGTGTGTTCATCAAGAAACAAAGACACATCAAGCGTGAACGGATTCAAACGATTTCCCTAGAGGCTGGGCTTTGGCACCGTATCTTTAACTTAACGGCCATGAACATTGAGACAGCGGGCAATCTTGGGGAGTCAGAATTGCAAATTCAAGCGATTCCGATTGAGGAAGCTGAAACGATTCGCAACCAACTAACACGCGAACAAACAGAAGACGAACATACCTTAGGCGAAGCGGACAGTGCACCCGGTCCTAAACAGGTGCTTAACGCCTTGACGCTTTTTAAGGCGGGGCTTACTTCTGGCAGTGTGATGGTCGTGATGCTCTTAATGGCTGCGTTTGTCGGCCAACTCATCTTTTTCTTACCTTCTAGCGTCTTCGAACAAGTCCTTAATTTAGTGCCTTTAATCGGCTGGCGCTATTATTTGTTTGTAGGGAGTGTGCTCATTTTAGTTGCGTGGATTATCTCAGTATTTCGCTATATGATTCGTTATGGGGCATTTACCATACGGCTTGAAGGCGATGATTTGATCATGACTAGGGGATTGATTGTGCTTAAAACATTGACTTTAAAGAGCCATCGCATCCAATCGGTTATCATCACACAAGGACTCCTTAGGGAACCCTTTCGCTACGCCACGATTGAAGTGAGAGCCGCAGGGGGGCGTGCCGATGATGAAACATTGAGTGGGACAGTCATTCACCCACTCATTAAGATGGATGCCATTCCTGATTTTTTGGCGGCGTTTTTACCCGATGTTCAAAGACATGAAGATATCAC
>SKGI01000068.1 GCA_007117555.1 Candidatus Izemoplasma sp.
AAACGTCAATACAATGATTTTGAAGACCCATTATTAACCATTCACACCAATGTCGAAGGGTTGTTAACATATACAGCCTTGTTATTTATTCCCCAAAAACCTGCCCATGATTTTTACACAGACAAATTTGAGAAAGGCTTGCAACTTTATTCAAAAGGCGTCTTCATTGAAGACCGCAATAAAGCACTGATACCTGATTTTTTCCGGTTTGTTCGCGGTTTAGTGGACTCTGCGGATTTAACGTTGAACATTTCTAGAGAAATGCTCCAACATGACCGCCAACTTAAAAAGATTGCCAGCCATCTACAAAAGAAAATTAAAAGTGAACTCGAAAAATTGCTCAAAAACGACCGTGAACGTTATGTGAAGTTTTTTGAAACGTATGGGGTCAATCTTAAGTATGGCATATACAGTGACTTCGGCGCCCATAAGGATTTGCTACAAGACTTGATTCTTTTTAAAACCTCTAAAAGCGATACGTATATTACACTCGCAGAGTATCTTGAACGAAAAACTGATGCACAAAAGAGCATTTATTACGCAACGGGCCGTTCAAAAGCACAAATTATGAGCTTGCCACAAATGGATGCATTAAAAGAAAAAGATTATGAAGTGCTACTGTTTACTGATGATGTCGATGAATTTATGACACAAGTGATGCCTAACTATCAAGAAGTGCCTTTTAAATCCATTCAAGCAGGGGCCTCTGATCTTTTAGATGATGAGAAAAAGTCAGCCATCGAAGCCCGTGAAGAAACACACAAAGATCTATTAGAACAATTGAAAACAGCTCTTAAAGATTCAGTGCAAGATGTCCGACTGTCAGGACGTCTTAAAGAGAGCCCTGTTTGTTTAGTAAGTGGTGAAGGCTTGTCACTTGAAATGGAACGTGTACTCAAACAAATGCCTGATGCACCTGAAACACTTAAAGCCGAACGCATCTTAGAGATCAATCCCGATCATCCGCTCTTTCAAGCATTGACTTCTGTTTATGATGAGCAGTCAGACCGACTCGAAGATTATGCGAAACTTTTATATCATCAAGCGCTGTTGATTGAGGGCATGGCCCCAGAAGATCCAGTCGCCTTTGCTGAACTGATGGCGAAACTGATGGTAGAAGCCGCAAATAAATAGTGATTAATAGGACATGCTTCACATCGCATGTCCTTTTATTTATGTTTCATTTATGCGTGTATGCAGGACAGTTTAAACACATGTTTCGTGCTATAATGATGTTATCCAATATATTGAGGTGACAGCTTTGAAAACTGCCTACATCCATGCAAAACTGCCTCATCCGCATCAGGATGCGTTTATTGTTGAAAACGGAAAATTCACATTGTTTGGTAAAACCGCACATATTTTAAAACACGCTTATGATACGGTCGTTGATTTAGCGCATCATCACGTCTTGCCTGGCTTTCACGACTCACACCTCCATCTTTTAGGCATCGGCATGATCCGGGGCATTTTTAGTGCTGCGCATTTTTCAAGTATCGATGCACTGATAGAAGCTGCTAAAAACCATCCCGCAGATCCACTCATTGGTCGGGGCTACCATGAATCACAGTTTACGCCTGAACGTAGCTTGGTACGTGATGACTTAGATCGAATTAGCACGGAAAAACCTGTGATTATTTACCGTGTCTGTGGTCATATGGCGACTGCTAATAAAGCGGCGCTGAACGCCGCAAAAAAACTTGGGCATCCATTACCAGAAGATCATGAAAGCTTTGATTTAGAAACGGGTGTGTTTAAAGAAGAAGCGATTGAATGGTTGACACGGATTATCCCCCATCCTTCTAAAGCGCGGCTCACCGAGGAGCTTCTCGATGCACAGGCGTATTTGTTGTCGCTTGGCATCACCGCAGTTGGCAGCGATGATTTTGCCATTTACAAAATGCCGTTTGAGCCCGTGACTGAAGCCATTGAAGCACTCGATGCATCCTCGCAATTAAAAATTAGACTGTATGAACAAGCCAACTTACCTGTCTTAGAAGATTTAGAACGTTTTATTGCTAAAGGGTATCCGAATAAGCGGTTTAACCGTTACCGCATTGGACCATTGAAACTGCTTGCAGATGGCTCACTTGGAGCCCGCAGTGCATACATGAGTCAACCGTATCAAGACCGCGATACACGAGGCATTAGAGTATTTACACCGGAGCGACTCTCTACCCTTGTCACCACAGCCATGAACGCAGGGATGGACTTTGCCATCCACGCAATCGGCGATCAAATGATTGAAGAGTTATGCGCTTTAGCAGAAACATTTTCTGAAGCAACGCGCCAACGTCATCGCCATTCTATCATCCATGCACAACTTGCCCGCCGTGACCAAATTGAACGTATGAAGCAGCTAAAGCTTGGTGCCCAAACGCAACCGATATTTATTAACTCGGATTTACCTGTTTTGCCGATGGCTTTAGGGGAGCGAATGCGTGATAGCTATCTATTTGGTTCGATGCTTCGTGCCGGAGTTTTAACAACGATTGGTACGGATGCCCCTGTTGAATCACCCAATCCATTTGAAAACCTTTATGTAGCGATCACCCGTCGTTCGATTCGCCACAAAGAGCTTGGGGTCTTTTTGCAAGAGGAAGCGATGACTTTTAAAGAAGCCTTACGCGCTTACACCCATTTACCCGCTTATTTTACGTATGATGAATCACGACTTGGCTTACTTAAAAAAGGGTATTATGCTGATTTCATTGTTGTGGAAGGTCTTGTACCAGCGAATCCAGACAGTTTACTTAAATCGCGTGTTATGCAAACGTATATTGATGGCGAATGTGTCTTTAACCGCCAAGACTAACACCAAAAATCCTTCGTGAAGACGGGGGATTTTTTAATAGATTACTGGCTGAAACACGCCTTGATAAAGAAACGCTTTCACTATTTTTATAGGGTGTGCTATAATGAATACACAAAAAGAGGTGAAGGAGGCGACTGTATGGCTGTAACTTTATATCGTGTTGCGGCGTTTCCTGTTGCAGGGAATGGGGGGAACGAAGCCGGTGTTGTTTTAGATGCTGACACGTTGACAGACAATGAAATGCTTTCGATTGCTAGACGCGTCAACTATTCTGAAACAGCTTTTGTCATGGCGAGTGAACGGGCCGATTATCGGCTACGTTTTTTCACGCCGACCGTCGAGGTGCCTTTATGCGGTCATGCCACGATTGCCACCTTTAATTTGATGCGAAATCTTGATTTGCTCAAGAATGAGCATATACGAATCGAAACAGGTGAAGGCATTCTAACCGTAAAGATTCAAGAAGAACAAGTCGAGTTACAGTTATCACCACCACAATTTGGGCCTGTGCTCGATCCACAAGAAATGGCTACGGTACTTAATCTTGAACCAGATGATTTGCTCCCTTATCCGATTCAAACAATTTCAACGGGTATACCAGAAATATTTGTTGGTGTAAATAGCAGTCAGACACTCGCCAAACTCGCGCCTGATATCGAACGTTTAGAAGCGCTATGTGAAAAACATGAAGCCGTAGGCATTTATGTTTTTACCCTCGATACACGGACAGATAAGGCCGATGCGCTAGGTCGCAATTTTATTCCACTCGTTGGCATTTATGAAGAAAGTGCAACTGGAACGGCGAGCGGTGCTTTAGCGTGTTATCTTTATACGCATGATATAAAGCGTAAAACGCAGTTTCAATTCGAGCAAGGTTATGCGCTTTTTAAGCCATCAAGCATTCATGTGACCATGCAAATCGAAAAAGAAGAAATTATCGATCTTTATGTCGGTGGTCGCATGCGCTTTATCGATAAAATTGTTGGTTTTACCCCAGATAAGTAAGGCTTTTATTATGGACGTAAAACCAATCACCGTTTGATTGGTTTGAAGGGGAAACATTCAATTACAACCGCACAATAACTTTTACATGTTACAATGAGTCTAGGAGGGATAGCTGATGAGTCAAGAAAATCGGATCAAGACATTGCTTGAAAAAGAATATTACAAAGTCGTAGAACAACATGTGGGTGTCGAAGACATCACCACCGAGAAGTATGCGCTCTTTCAGCGCAATCTTGAGCGTGTTGATGCAGCTTTATTGAATCGTATTGAGGAAGCGAACACGCATTTATCGAATCAAAAACAATCGTATGCAAAAGATGTCTCAAACTTTAAAAAACAACATAACCAAGCACTCGAGAAAAGCCAAGAAAAGCGGCGTGAAATCGAGAGCCGTTTTGAGCATGACTTAGCGATTATCGATGAAACACTTGACACCAAACGTTCTGAAAACTTAAAAAAAGAGCAAAGAATCGAAGCCGAATACATCAGCACACTTCGAACGATTGAAAAACAATATAAAGAACAGCGGCAAGCGCTTGAGAAACAATTAGAAGTCGCGCGTAAAACATTTGAGCAACAATCCGAAACACTCGAACAAGAAACGGATATTAAGCGTGCTGCCCAACAAAACGCTCATGAAGAACGACTGTTACAACTTTCAAAAACCATCGACGATATCAAAGACAAAACAGAAAAAGAAATCGATGCTTTAAATACGCAAGTTAAAACATATGAAAAAGAGTTTGCCACAAGCATTCAAAAGGCTAAACAAGCCTATGAGACAGCGCTTGAACCGATAAAGAAAGACCGGGTTGAACAAAACAGTACGCATGCTGAAGAACTCGCAGCCATAGAAGATCATTACAATAATGAAATTACTAAAAAAACAAAATATATGGTTGAAAAGCAAAAAATAGGTGATGATGCGAGCGCAGATGCTTTCTCTAAAGAGATTAAACGGCTAAAAAAAGCTCATAAAGAAGATATCGATGCCAAAGAAGTTGCCCATGCGGAAGCCATTGCGGCCATCGATGCCCGTGAGACGAGTGTGACAAAGAGTCACCAAGAGACCTTGTTTAATTTGAAAAAACAAGGGATTGAAAAAATCCATCAGCTTCAAAACAATATCTTACTTCAACGCACACAAGAAATCATCGATATTAACCACATCAACAGCCAAACATTGCGTCAAGAAGCATTGTATAAGCACCAAAATACAACGCGTGATATCGATCATGATATCCAACACATTAATTTCGATCAAACACTTGAAGAAGCGAATCTTTATGGTCAGTTTAGCCTCACCCTAACAAAACCGAAAGAAGCGTTGGAAAAAGAAGCACGTAAGCAGAAGTACAATGAAGAAAAAAATGATTTAACAGAAGTTAGAAACACCGCACGACACCTGCATAAAAAAGACGCTGAACTGCGTCGCTTAAAGCATCAATTAGAGATTGAACAAAATCAAGTTGAACAACTAAAAGCAGATGCCAACCATCAGTTTAATTTAGATAACGCAGCTGTCGATGATGCCATCGAAAAAATACGTCTTGACCAAAGCCGTGAAACGCAACTATCAAGACACTATTATTTGCATGCGCGCAACTACACAGCGCTTAAACAAGAAACAGTTCAACTAAGAAAACCTTATACCACGATTGCCATTGAAACACACAAAGCAGTACAAATCAAAGATTACAAAGCGTTGATCAAGCAAGCAGAAGCGGACCACAAGCAAATGGTTCAGAAAATTATGGAAACATTTGAAAAAGAAATCGTCATTTATGAGACCGCCTATGTTGCTTTAGAAAAAGAGCACCAACAAACAATCCAAGCACTTACAACACAACAAGCACTCGAGCGCAATTTAGATTTAGAGGAAATTGGCAAGCTCGACCCTAAAAAAGACAAAATGCTCATCCGCAAACATAAACGCAACCTTGCCTTAAAACAAGAAAATCACGATGAAGCTTTAGCCATTAAAAAACGCGAACTTGAACAAAAACTTGCTGTTTATAAAAAGACAATTGAACAAGTTAAAGCTTTTAAAATGCATTCACTTGAAGAAGCGGATACACTGCTCATGCACATTAAAGATCAAATGCATGAAGCCATTGATCGCGCAGAAAAGGCGGCCCAACAAGCCCAACAGGATTTTGAGCGGTTACAGTACGAAATACGTCATAGTGCTGAGTTATTTGAAACATTCCAACGCCAACGTTATGATGATACAACGCACACCGCTGCGACATATGAAAAAGCCCGCTTACAAAAAGAAGAAGCGTTACGAAATCAACATAAAAAACGTCTTCAAGAAACTTTACAAGCGATCAAAAACGCCTATACATCTTTTGAAAACACGAACAAAGCTAAACAAAATGCCACACTTGAACTTTATAAAGAAGCGCTTCAGGACGTTCAAAAAACAAAAGAAGACAACTTGAAGACCATTATCGACCAAGCCAGTTATGAGCGTAAAAAACTTGAACTTTACATTGTCAAGCTCGAGAAAAAATATGATACAGAACTTCGCAATTTATCAGAAGCGAAAGAACAAGAAAAGCAAGACTGTTTCTTCCGTAAAGAACAAGCGGATCACGCACTGAATCAAGCGATTCAAACGTATGAACGTGAAGCGACAGCTTTTGCGAACGAGCGCATTGCCATTAAACAAGAAGATCAAAATCGAATCAAGCAAAATGAACAGATGTTGGTTGGTAAAATCAAAACCAATGCCATTACCCTTTTAAATGAAGAAGACGTGCCTCATGTACGTGCGATGCTTCAAGGCACACGCGATATTCAACTCAACTAAAATTTTTTGTTGAGGGTTCACGGAGAGTCTCATGGAAAAAAATCTAAAGAAAATTGTCATTATCGTTACCTTAATTGGCTTTGCAATCGCCATTCGTTTCGCTTTTGAGTATCTTTACAATCGCTTTTGGTACTTGCTCGGTGTACCACAAGACTATGGGTTCTTAATTAGAACCCTTTTTCTCGTCTTCGTCATTATCATGTGGTTAATCGGCACATTGCGAAGTGACAATCCTTACCAAAAACTCCCCTGGCTGCTCATCTTTATATTTGAACCTTTCGTTGGTATCTTATTATTTATGTCTATGGGCAGGTCTTTTAAACATAGCTTTCGTTATATACGCAGGCCACTCATGCACGACGACGCTTATATGACACATGAGACACAATACGCCAATCGAAAAGCGCTTAAGCTTGACAAAGCAGATGAACCATACCGTAACGTGTTTGAAACTGCATACAAGACATCCTATCATCCCCCTTATGTTGGTAAAACGCGTGTGACTGTACTTAAAAACGGAGAAGCATTTTATCCTGATCTACTCAAAGAAATTGACCAAGCAACGACCTTTATTCTTTTAGAGTTTTACATGGCAAGAAGCGATCAACGCGGCACTCAAGTGTTAGAAAAACTGATGGAAAAAGCTGACCAAGGTATCCAAGTCAAAGTGATTCTCGATGCGTTCGGAAGCGTCGGTGGTGACCGTGTGAGTCGGAAAATGCTCCGCCGCTTGAAACGTTCTGCCGTCGATTTTGTTTTAAATGATCCGATATATTTTCCTTACTTTAATACGAGAATGAACTATCGCAACCACCGCAAAATTGTCGTGATCGATGGTCGTATTGGTTACACTGGTGGGATGAACTTAGGAGATGAATACGATAATTCAATACCTTACAGCTACTATTTTCGTGACACGCAAGTAAAACTTGAAGGTGCTGCGGTCAAGTCACTCACATCTTTGTTTTTTAAAGACTATTATTACAATACGAAAAAGCATGTGACCGAAGAAGGATACTACCCACATGTCGAAGTGCCTTCAAGTGGTGTCGTTCAAGTTCTTCAGTCAGGACCTGAATCAGATCAAGCTTATATCCGTGATATATACTTGAAGATGATTTTTAATGCGAAGCACTCGATTAAAATCATGACGCCTTACATGGCGCTTGATGTAGAAACGCTCACCGCACTTAAAATCGCTCAGTCTTCAGGGGTTAACGTCGATGTTATCATTCCTGGCATTCCCGACAAAATCCTCGTCTATAAAGTGACGAAATTTTTTGCAACGACACTTGTAGCGCATGGCATTCGCGTCCATCAATACCAAAAAGGCTTTTGCCATGGCAAAGTCTTAATTGTCGATGATGAAATTGTGAGCATTGGCAGCTATAACCTCGATAATCGGAGCGCTGTCATTGATTTTGAGGTGACCGCGACGTTTACCAACCGTGATGCAGTCGAAGAAGCCGTCAATCAATTTAATCACGATCTCAAAATCAGTAAAACCATCGACCCACACAGTTGGGCGCATCGTCCGTTGCGGCACCGTTTGTTTGAAGGGTTACTAAGTTTGTTTACCCCCATCATTTAATTGAGAATTTAAGGTTATCTAATTAAAATATAGATATGAGGAGGCTTTGTATGATTCATGTACGTGGTTTGAAAAAAAACTATGGTCCTGTACAAGCAGTGAAAGGCATCGATTTTACCGTTTTAGGCAACGCATTTTTTGCCTTGTTAGGCCCAAATGGTGCCGGAAAGTCGACGACGATTGAAATCATTGCGACCTTACTTGCGCCCGCTTCTGGAACAGTTGAAGTGGACGGTCATACCCTAGGCGTTGAAGATGATGCCATTCGCGATACACTCGGTGTCGTCTTTCAGTACAGCACCCTTGACCCCGTTTTAAGTGTCTATGAGAACTTAAAAATCCGAGCAGCTTTTTATGGTTTAACCGGTGATGATTATGCAGCACGGCTTAAAGCGCTCGATGATAGAATCCAGTTTAGCCACTATGCGGATCAACCTGTCCGCACGTTATCGGGTGGACAACGTCGTAAAGCAGATATTGCGCGGGCACTTTTGCATAGTCCTCGCATCCTCATTCTCGATGAACCGACTACAGGGCTTGACCCAAAAAGTCGCAAAGAAATCTGGTCTTTAATTTTAGCACTCAAAAAACAAACCGATATGACGATATTTTTAACAACCCATTATATGGAAGAAGTGCTCGATGCCGATCATGTCATAATTATGAATGAAGGGGAAATCGTGGCAGAAGATTCCGCAGAAAACTTACGTTTAACCTATGCAAATGACACGTTGAAAGTGATTCCGCGTGATGGGCTTAGTGCTAAACTAGAGTCAGAGAGCATTGCCTATCGCACCGTGAACCGGACGTTGCATATCCCGCTTGACAACCCTTTTCAAGGGCTTGACTATCTCAATCGATTTCGAGAGGATATAGAAACTTTCGAAATCATTAAAGCCAGTATGGATGACGTGTTTTTAAATATTACCGGGCGAAAACTGGAGGGCAATCATGATCATTAAGTCTTTAGTAAAGCGTCATTTGTTGATTTATGTTCGAGATCGCTGGGCTGTTTTTTTCTCGTTTTTATCGGTCATCATCATTTTGGGCTTGTTTATGTTGTTTTTACAACATGCTTTTGGCGGCGAGTTTGCAGAACAACCCCATGCCGATTATTTAACGCACAGTTGGATTATTTCCGGTGTATTAATGGTCTCATCTGTCACCGTGCCACTTGGTTTTTTAGGCATGATGGTGCTTGATTTAGAAAATAAACGCATCAACGATTTTTATGTAGCACCTTTGAAACGGTATACCATTGTTTTCAGCTATTTGCTCGCAGCTTTTTCAATCGGTATGGTATTTTCGCTAATTAATTTGGTCATTGGACAACTGTATCTTTATCTACGTTTTGGCTTTTTACTGGCCCCTTTAACGTGGTTGTCACTCATTGGTTTGGTGGCGCTATCAAACCTACTATTTTCATCCTTGTTTTTCTACGCGGTTACGTTTATCAAGACTTCCAATGCGCATAGTACATTGAGTACTTTAGTTGGAACCTTAATCGGTTTTCTCGCAGGTCTTTACGTACCAATTGGTAATCTTCAAACAGCCATTCGAAATGTGTTGTCGGCACTGCCGACCATGCAAGTAATCAGCGCCATCCGCATTGTTTATCTTGAAGATGCATTGACACGTGTTTTTGGTGATCAAGTAGACTTCCGTTCATTTTATGAGTCATTGTTAGGGGTGCAATTACGGTTTTCTGAGACGGTGGTACCGTTTTGGCTTACCCTATTGATGATTATCGGTTGGATAGTCTTATTTATGACACTCTCGATTCGTCGCTTAACCTATTTCAAGAAACAGTAAGTGTCGTGGCTTTAAACCGCTTTAGTTCATGCTATAATGAATCCATTAGGAGGGAAAAACGATGGTCATAAAAGACGCAAAACAAATCTCAACAAAACGTGGCGATGCTGGTACATCAAAAAACTACACGAATGAATCATTTCCTAAAGACGATGTATTATTTGAATCATTAGGTACCAATGATGAACTGAGTTCTTACTTAGGTTTGACCTATCACCAACTTCAAATCCCTATGATTAAGACCATTCAAGCACACTTACAAAATATCAATTCATTAATCGCCACCAACCCAAACAGTCATCCAGAACGATACAATGCGCTTAAATCGATTACCCAAACCGATGTTGAAGCACTTGAAGCCGATGGACAACGCATGTTAACGTTAACCCCGATTGAACCGAGGTTTTTTCTTCCAGGCAGCGAAACAAGCGAAGGCGGCGCCTATCTTGATTTATCGCGCACCGTTTGTCGCCGAGCAGAACGCCGCCTAGTTGCGTTTATTGCCGTGCGTGAACGTGATGATCTTGCGTTATGCCGCCAGTATTTAAATCGTTTGAGTGATTGGTTGTTCATCGCCGCACGTCATCATGCTTAAAAAGCACGTTTGCGTGCTTTTTTAATGCATTTTCAATTATGAACGAGTGTGCTATAATAAATCTTGAAGACATACTATTAGTCGTCGTATTCATATGATGGAGGTTATAAAAATGAGTCATAAAAAAATCGGTGTCATCGCAGACACCAATGCGTGTTTAGATTATTTTGAGCATCCATATGATATTAAAATTCTTCGCTCAATGATTCACTTAAATGATGCATCCTATCTCGACCACATCGAGCTGACTGCAGAAGATTTTTATACGCAAATTTCGGCAGACAAAACGATTTTCCCTCGCACATCACAACCCCCAACAGAAAAGATGATAGAAACGTATCAAACGATGCGTGATGCAGGGTATACCGATGTGATTGTTGTAACAATTTCACAGCACATGTCAGGTATTTACAGCGCTGCACAAGTTGCTGCATCCAAAGTTGATGGACTGAATGTCCATGTGTTTGATTCTAAATCAGTAGCATATCCTGAAGCCATAATGGCTTTGACGGCTGCAGAACGCGCCGCAGAAGGAGAAGATGTTGCGACAATATTAAAAGCTCTTGAACATATTCGTGATCATAATCGTGTGTTTTTTGCAGTCGATACACTCGCCTATCTGGTGAAAAATGGGCGCCTGTCAAATGCCCAAGGATTTATGGGCAGTATGCTTAAAATTAAACCCTTACTCCATATATCGAAAGAAGGTAAAGTTGAAAACGTCGAGAAGATACGCACGTTTAAAAAAGCGGTCGATCGATTGATTGAACGTTTCCTGCAAGAAGTTGACGGTCGAGATGTTGAACCGTTTATCTGTCATGCGAATAATCCGGAAACACGGGATTACATCGCTTCGCGTATTCAAGAAGCACGCAAGATGGATGACACCATCTTCAGCATGCCACTGACACCTGCTGTTGGTGCTCATGCTGGACCTGGGGCGGTTGGCATTGGCTACTACATTAAACCGTAAATCAAACCCCCTTTACCTTAAATTTTATGACGCCTAAAAAACTGTTCTTGCAGGAACTTATCGTCTTGATTGTCTCTTTATGCCATCTACCAGTTGCTTGGTTTCTTTATCCGCTTTACCGTTTGACAGCGGTGCTGGGTGCACTTTTTATCATCGTAAATATTGTCGCACTACTTTGGTATTTCAGTTTAAGTGTTCAATTGCTGATGGCGTATCGTATCCGGCGAAAGATTTCAAAAAATCCTTATGTACTTTACACTGCGATTCCGATAATCATCCTCTTTTCAGCCTTGATATATGTGTGGCTTATCACCTTATTTGCGGTGTTACAAATTGGCTTTATCGCATAAAAAACCGATTATTTCACCAAGTTATATGCCGGTGGAATAATCGGTTTTTAATTAGTAGAAAAAGTGTCTGAAAAAGTCAATATAGTGTGTCAGTTCTGCTTGTAAAATTTTCAATGCTTCTTCGGGTGTATCATCGGCGTGATTCTTTTCCCAATCAGAAGCGATTCGATTTAG
>SKGI01000047.1 GCA_007117555.1 Candidatus Izemoplasma sp.
AGAGATGCCAATCGAGTCCATTGTTTAATCAATCAGAATAAAATGAATAGGCACATTTCAAGCGAAGGACACATAAAGCGTAACTCAACAATCGATCACGTTTAGGAGATTCGTAAAAAAGGAGATCAATGTGCCAAATAAAAACCCATTTTGATTGCAGTTCTTTTACAGTCCGTTTGACGCACAACATGTTTGACAAGCGAGCGAGATACGGTAAAATATAAACGATAGGAGTGTGATACGATGCAGGCGGATACAATTGGATTAAGTATTCTGCTCATAGCGATTGGTTTGGTTGTTGCTAAACTGATCCGCATACGGTTTAATATTTTCTCGAAGTTTTTCTTACCGAGTTCAGTCATTGCTGGGTTTTTGTTTTTGTTGCTTGGCCCTGAAGTGCTAGGGCGCTTTTTCTCTGAAGGTTCTTCTTGGGAATATGGGGTGTTTACTGCGGATATCAACCGAGTTTTTTCTTCGATTCCAGGCCTTCTGATCACGATTATTTTTGCCGGTCTTTTTATCGGTAAAACGATTCCAAACATCAAAGAGATTTGGATGACAGCTGGTCCACAAGTTTCTTATGGACAAACGGTTGCTTGGGGACAGTACGTGTTTGGTATTTTAGTGGCCATGGTGTTACTCGTGCCCGTTTTTGGTGCAGATCCTATGGTTGGGGCTTTAATTGAAATCGCATTTGAAGGTGGTCACGGAACGGCCGCAGGTCTTGCGTCAACGTTTGAGGATCTTGGGTTTGCCGAAGGTGCTGATCTGGCGATGGGTCTTGCGACTGTAGGTGTCGTAGGTGGTGTTGTGCTCGGTGTGATTTTGATCAATTGGGGCGTACGCCGGCAAAAGACAAACTACTTACAAAAGCCAGAAGACTTCGATGAAGCCGAATTGCGCGGTATTGTCGATATAGAAGACCGTCAATCAAGCGGTAGTTTAACTGTTTCACCGCAATCGATTGAACCGTTAGCCTTGCATTTAGGTATGATTGGGATTGCCGTGTTAATTGGTGCGGGTATTTTACAAGGATTAATCTGGATTGAGGATCGGACTTGGGGCGCAGATGGCGGTATTCTCATTATGAATTACATTCCGCTATTCCCTCTCGCGATGATTGGGGGCGTCATCTTACAACTGTTTTTGATGAAGTTTGATAAGTTCCATCTCGTAGACCGAGAAATGATCAATCGACTCCAAGGGCTAGCCCTTGACTTTCTCGTTGTCAGTGCCATCGCAACGTTATCACTACGCGTCATTGGTGAAAATATTTGGGTCTTTTTGATCTTGGCAGTTGTTGGTATTCTTTGGAATGTTTTAGCGTTTATTTTCTTAGCACGCCGGATGATTCCGAAAAACTGGTTTGAAAGGGGTATCGGTGACTTTGGTCAGTCGATGGGGATGACCGCTGCGGGCTTGATGTTGATTCGGATTGTCGACGCAAAAGGCGATACGCGCGCGCTAGAAGCCTTTGGCTACAAACAGCTCCTCTTTGAACCGTTTGTTGGGGGTGGGGTGATGACGGCAATCAGTGTGCCGTTAATCTTTAACTTTGGACCACTGGCAGTTTTCATTTTTGTGAGTATAGTGACGATCGTTTGGCTGCTCGTCGGCTTACTCTATTTTGGTAAGAAAGACGCTTCAGAGATCGGTTAAGATATGAAAGAACACCTAAAACGGGTGTTCTTTTTAAATGGAGAAAGCCATCAATAAAGCGTTTTGAAATTTCATAAAAAAAGTTGAGCATGATATCTTGACAAACGAAATTAAATACGCTAAAATACAATTGTATTAGCACTCAAAGCAAACGAGTGCTAACAAACCATCAAACGGAGGGATTATTATGTTTAGACTCACACCCTTTACAAGCACACCTGTTAAACGCACTCAGTTCAGCGACTTTGAAAACTTGATTGACGATTTCTTCTCAAACACACCGATGCGCTCTTTACGTCATGACACGTTCAAACTCGATGTACGTCTAGAAGGTGACAACTATTTAATTGAAGCGGATCTTCCTGGTGTTAAAAAAGAAGAAGTACATGTGTCTTATGACGACGGCTTATTTACGATTGAAGTAGAGCGTCAAGAAGAAAGCGAAGACAAACAAGATGATTATCTTCACCGTGAACGTCGCATGTGCTCGATGAAACGGTCCATCAACTTGCCTGACCTTGATCCATCACGGATTAAGGCGCGACTTGAAGAAGGCGTTTTGAAGATTGTGGCAGAAAAACAGGCTGTGCAAGAAACACGCACCGTCATCGATATTGAATAATGGTGCTATGCCGGGGCGTGACCCCGGCTTTTTTCCTATAAAAAGAGGTGGTTAAACGATGCAAGAAAAAATGACACAGTCTTTAAGACAGGCTATGCAAGAAGCACAAGACATTGCAACGCGCTATGAACATGCAGCCTTGACGCCTGAACACATCCATTTAGGTCTTTTACAAGCTGATGAGACGCTCATTATCTCACTGCTTGAAACGATGGATGTTTCAATTCGCGCACTTCGTAATGCGCTTTTAGAAACGCTTGAATCACTGCCTAAAGACGCAAGCGATCAAGCGCTATATTTATCACGTCGCGCCAATCAAATTTTACTTAAAGCCGATGATATCAGACAGTCGATGCAAGACAGTCATCTCAGTCCTGAACATGTCTTCTTGGCGTTGATTAAAACGAGTCAAACTGAATCTCATGCGATCTTAAAACGTCTGAATGTCACCGAAGAAGCGTTTAAATCAGCGCTTAAGACGGTGAAAAAGGATCGCCCGATCACATCGGATTCACCTGAAGCAACCTATGATGTTTTAAAAAAATACGGCCGGGATTTAGTCGAGTTAGCACGCGAAGGTAAACTCGATCCAGTCATTGGCCGCGATGAAGAAATTCGCCGTGTCATTCGCATTCTCTCAAGACGGACGAAAAACAACCCTGTGTTAATTGGTGAACCGGGTGTCGGTAAGACGGCGATTGCGGAAGGGCTGGCGAACCGCATTTTAGCTGGTGACGTGCCCGAAGGGTTAAAAGATAAGACGATTTTTGCGCTCGATATGGGCGCGTTAGTCGCTGGGGCAAAATACCGCGGTGAATTCGAAGAAAGACTGAAAGCAGTACTTAATGAAATTAGCCGTTCTGAAGGACAAATTATCTTGTTCATCGATGAGCTGCATCTCATTGTCGGTGCGGGTAAAACCGATGGGGCGATGGATGCAGGAAATTTGCTTAAACCGCTTTTAGCAAGAGGTGAACTGCATTGTATTGGGGCCACAACACTCGATGAGTATC
>SKGI01000052.1 GCA_007117555.1 Candidatus Izemoplasma sp.
AAAATAAACGTCGTGATGAAAAAGCGGGTGCCGCGTGAAAAAATGACGGCAATGCCGTAGTTAAATAGTTTCATCCGTGCTAAAGCAGCGGTAAAGATGATGATGAAAAAGGGCAGCGGGGTCATAGAAAAGATGAAAATCGCCCAAACACCGTAACGTGTGAAAAGACGTTGTGCTCGATCTTGGTATTCTTTTTTCAAAATACGGTTGTAAAACTTACTATCTTCTTTAGCCATGAAAAAATAGACGATCAATGAGCCGATAAAGTTGGCGACCGTCGAAATTAGTGCAATCCGCCACCATGGTTTGCCTGCTGTACTTACGAGGGTGACGAAAAAAACCTCAACACCTGCAATGGGTGTAATGGTTTCGATTACAGAGTATATAAAAAGACCGTATTCACCGAACTGTTCCCAAAAAACTCTGAATGCCTCATACATACGGCCTAGAACTTCAAGGATATTATTTTCTACCTGAAAAAGATGAAGCAATCGCATCCGTCCCCACCCCCATTCTCGTCAAGGTGTCGTATGCTATAGTTCCATCATATTATATCATGACTGAACCTTTTTCTCAAAAGCTTTTCTTTTTTACAAATCCTAAAAGGATTGTCTTAAAATGTTTATGTTTTGACATCTTTTTACAAGGATTTCTTTATTAGAACAATGGCGTTTAATCATTTTAAGATGAAACAGGTTTTTTATGGGGATTCACATGCACCATACAATGTAAAACTCTCGGAAACTGCGATTCGATCTGGTGATGCACGGTTTCTGCAATCGCATGTGCCGCAATCATCGTCAATAGTGCATTGACACCAATTTCAACATCGACAAACAATTTATCGCCATGCATCCGGATGCGTAACTCATCAATCGAAAGCACACCCTCGTGTGCTTCGTGAATGGCCGTTTCAATCGCAGTGATTACTTCAGGTTCTGGGGCTTTATCAACGACTTGATTCATCGCATCACGTAAGATGGTATACGCTACTCTTAACACAAGCAAAGCAATGACCATGGCAGCGAGTGCGTCAAACATTAAGAACCCAGCCATCGCCAGGCCAACACCAATCAATCCACCCACTGATGAAAGGGCATCAGAGCGTTGATGCCAAGCATCCGCAAGCATTGCCGTTGAACTGGCACGTTTAGCTTGATGACGTGTAAACCAGTACATCCCCTCTTTGACGACAATCGATATCGCCGCTGCAACTAAAGCAACAGTACTTGGCACTGTAATGGGCTCACCCCTAATTTGTGAAAGAAGAGACATCAAGCCTTGATATCCGACTAACAATCCCGTAAACAGCAACAACATCCCTAACATCGCTGCCGCAACCGATTCAAACTTCTCATGACCATAGGGATGGTTATCATCGGGGTCTTTACGGGCAATTTTAGCGCCGATGACCACAATGACCGTCGAAATCATATCCGATAAAGAGTGCACCGCATCCGCCACAAGTGCCCGTGAGTTCCCAAAAATACCAGCGAGTAATTTAATCACACCTAAAAGTGCGTTCAAGATGATTGTCACAAACGACGTACGCGCAATAATCTGCATCGTTTCTTGTTTTGTCAAGTTTGGTTGTGTCATAAAAGCCTCCATGATATGAGATGCACACCAAAATATGTTTCTGCTGTACAATTGAAAAAGACCGCTAAGCGGTCTAAGGGTGTTGTTGAATGGTCGGGAAGACAGGATTCGAACCTGCGACCTCTTGGTCCCAAACCAAGCGCTCTACCAAGCTAAGCTACTTCCCGATGAAGATGGCGCGCCCAAGAGGAGTCGAACCCCTAACCTTTTGATCCGTAGTCAAACGCTCTATCCAATTGAGCTATGGGCGCAGAATGGCTGTTTTCTAAACAGCAAAAAGATTATAACACATACCAAAGGCGATTTCAACCGTTATTTACGCCTTTTGTATATTACCAAATCTTAGCTGCTTAAGCAAGTTTCATACTGTTTTTTTAGTAGCGTTAAATCAAGTCTTCTAAAATATCTTATTTATGATACAATATAGCCGTATGTTTTGATTAGGAGGTATTAAAGATGGTTCATGTCCTTAACTTTTTAGGGTTTCTCTTCATTCCGATTCTCGCTTGGTTGGTCGTTCGTTTTGGTAAGCGAGTGCATAAAAACGAATCACGCTTCTACTGGATTTTTGGTATCCTATTCACCTTTATCGCCTTTTTAGCTTTACTTGTACTCATCCAATCGGATGTCGCAACCTTCCAAGAAAACTCTCCTTTCGCCTATGCGCTCTTGTTTCAAGGGCACATCCCTTTCGCCTTTTTTGTGTTGGTTATGTTTGCAGGGGCCTTTAAGCATAAGTCAAAAGCGAAAACGACATTGATGGGCGTTAGACGCGAACTCGCCATCATTGGTTTCTTTACGTTATTGCCCCATGTTGTCTTATTGATTTGGTTAGCACTGAGTAATCTCAATCCGACCGGCACACTCGCGTTTTTAATTATGATTCCTTTGTTTATTACATCATTTCGTTCCATTCGTAAGAAAATGGCCCCAGCAAACTGGCGTAAATTGCACAAGCTCGCTTATGCTGTATATGCGATTATTTTCTTGCATCTTGCATCGATTACAATCATTTTCAATATCATGAATAACCAAGATGATTTGCTTGCCTTTAGTCTTGGTTTTGTCCGGTTTGGACTGTATCTTCTATTGTTTACTGTATATACGGTGATGCGCCTTAAAAACCGCCGGCCTCGACCTAAACTGAAACCACAAACTTAGCCTCTTTAAAATAAAGGCCACACGGCATCATTCACAAGGTCGGTGTGGCCTTTTTGTATGGTTGAATCGATTTACTCAGTGAGCACGAAACGAAGAATATCCGCTAAGCGAGTCGCCCAGTCGCGCTCGTGATGTTCGCCCCCCGCAATAATGCGGTACTGTAAAACAGACGGGTTTAAATGTTTAAGCAACGCTTCATAGATCGCTTGGTTACTAAAAAGATACGCTTCGACATAATCAGGCGCCGATTCATGATCGCCCACATCGACATACAGTTTACGAACATGAGTATATTGTGCGGACTCAAGTCGCTTGAGCATCGCATCTAGCGCGACAAAATACGCCCCAGATAAAGAAGCAGCACGCGTGAACACATCCGGGTGACGCAACAACGCATGTAAGCTTAATATACCGCCCATAGAAGCGCCGATAACACTCGTGTGTTGCGCCTCAGGTTGGGTGCGATAGTGTTTATCAATATATGGTTTGAGTGTTCCTACAAGCCAATCGAGGTATTGATCTGCCTCGCCCCC
>SKGI01000112.1 GCA_007117555.1 Candidatus Izemoplasma sp.
ATGACCGCGATTTGCAAAGGATAATCACGGGTAACCGTCATGGCATAAATGACCATCGCGCCGGCAAAGCCGCCCATGACCATAATCCCTTCAAGCGCAATGTTTACAACACCACTTCGTTCACTAAACAAACCGCCTAGTGCAACTAGCATCAAGACAATCATAATAGGAATGCCAAACGAAGAAATCGGATTGAGTAATTGCAAAATATTCTCAATCATCAGACATCCCCCACTTTCTCTTCTAACTCAATTTCACGTTTTGTCTTCTTACGAAGGTAGTTGGCAATGACGTTTTTAGTAAATAGACTGAGTGCACTGAAGTAAATAATGAACCCAATGATGATATCAATAATTTCTTCACGATAAGCGCGCTGAATGAGCCAACCACCACGATAGATTGACGCATAGAAAAACGCTGCTAAGATGACACCTAGTGGTGCGCTTAACGCTAACAAGGCGATGGCAATCCCTGTAAAGCCATGTGTGACTATGTCAGCACTCACACCATAACGACGGTCGACATCGAGATAATAAAGCGCACCCGCTAACCCAGCTAAACAGCCCGCAACTACCATCGATACAACGATGCTTTTGCGTTCACGAATGCCGGCATACTGCGCGGCAGGTCGGCTTAAGCCAACACTTTTGAGTTCAAAACCTATCGTCGTTCGATTCAAAAGAATGTGGATGAGGATGACCGCAGTTAAGGCAATAAAAATACCGACGTTTACTTTCGTACCGCCAAATAGATCCGGCAAAAACCAAGTCGGAATCTCTGCACTGAGTGGCAACTCACGCGAGGCACCATAATTATTGTCAAACATCGTCCTTAAAACAAGGAGCCGCGCTACGTAGAGCGCTATGTAGTTAAGCATAATTGAAGCGACCACTTCGTGAACGTTCCGAAACGCTTTGAGCAACCCCGGAATCGCCCCCCAAGCAGCGCCACCAAGCATACCGACGATGACACCCGCCACCCAATGGAAACTACCAAGAAATGTCCAGTTTAAACCGACATAGATGGCTAAAACGCCACCGATCATCATTTGACCTGATGCACCAATATTAAAGAGACCGGTTCGGAAAGCAAAGGCCACACTCAAACCCGTCAACATAATCGGTATCGAAGAACGTACAACCATACCAATACGCGTCATGTTTGCGAACGGACCAAAAAGCATGTCAGAAAATGCGCCGAAAGCATTTTGTGGGCTCACAATAATCATAATGACAAACCCTAACAAAACCCCCGCAAAAGCCGCTAGAAAGCTTGAGAGAACATTGATGCTGTTTGGCTTTTTAGCTACGGCATTTAGGATGCTCATATATAACTTGTTCATGATGGCTTCATCCTTTTCGAACCTGACATGTACAATCCAAGTGTTTCTTGGGTCGTGTCATCAGGATCAAATGTCCCAACATTTTCCCCTTCAAACATCACAACAATCCGGTCACTAATCGTGAACACTTCATTTAAATCATACGAAATGATCAAGACCGCTTTCCCTTGATCTCGGTAACGAATCAGTTCCTTTTGAACCGCTTCAATCGCCCCCACATCGAGACCCCGTGTTGGCTGTACACCGATAAGGAGTGCACAACCCCGGTCAATTTCTCGACCGAGAATCGCTTTTTGTTGATTGCCCCCACTCATGTTGCGAACAATCGTAGTTGCACCACTGCCGCTACGCACGTCAAAGCGCTCAATCAAACGTTCTGCGTGATCACGAATGGCATCAAATTGAAGGAAACTCCGCTTTTGAAAAGGCGGGGCAAAGTAACTTTGCAAGACGAGGTTATAATCAAGTGGGAAATCAAGCACTAACCCGTGTTTTTGTCGGTCTTCAGGAATATGGGCAATCCCCTTGAGTGCTTTCTTTCGGATAGAACTTGCGGTAATATCTTCGCCATTGAGTTCAATGGACCCTGATTGAACTTTATACATACCTGTCAATCCATACACGAGTTCACTCTGTCCATTGCCTTCAATCCCTGCAATACAAAGAATTTCGCCGGCTTTCACATCAAAACTCACGTCATTCACAAGCATCTTTTTTGTCACAGGACTTTGAATCGATAACTTGTTGACACGTAAAACCGTGTCTTGTACTTTTGCTTTAGGCTTTTCGATGTTAAAGACGACTTTTCTCCCTACCATTTTTTCGGCGAGCAGCTCATTCGTTGCCGCTTGAACATCGATCGTATCGATATGTTGGCCTTTGCGTAAAATCGTGCATCGGTCAGCTACTCGGCGGATTTCTTCTAACTTATGGGAAATAAACAAAATCGATTTACCTTCTTTTTTAAACCGCTCAAGAATTTTCATCAACTCATTGATTTCTTGTGGCGTCAAAGAAGCTGTTGGCTCGTCGAGAATTAATATCTCAGCTTTACGATACAATACTTTTAATATTTCAACACGTTGTTGTTGGCCAACAGATATATCTTCAACCAATGCATCAGGGTCAACATTCAGGCCGTATTGTTTACTAATACGCATAACCCGCTCACGGGCTTCATCATACTGCAAAAAACCACGCTTTACATCTTCTTGACCTAGGATGATGTTTTGAAGTACAGTGAAGCGCTCAACGAGTTTGAAGTGTTGATGCACCATACCAATACCTAATGCATTGGCATCATTCGGTGTGCGAATATCGACGGTTTCCCCCCGAACTTTAATGGTTCCTTCGTCAGCTTGATAAAGTCCAAACAACATTCCCATTAACGTTGATTTTCCTGCCCCGTTTTCACCTAGCAAGGCATGCACTTCGCCTTCTTTAAGTTGGATACTTACGTTGTCGTTTGCCTTGATACCAGGAAATGATTTGGTGATGTTGTTCATTTCGATGACATATTTCATGAAAACACCTCGTTCATCGGAAGATAGAAGAAAGGGAGGAAAGGGGACCCTTCCCTCCCAATCGGTGCTAACAAATGATTAGGGAGATACAGTTTCTTCTTCAATTTGTAAGAGCGCAAGCATGTCATGTGCTTCGAAGAATGCGACAAGGTCCGCATAATTATCTGGAACTTCAACAGTGCCATCCGCAAGTAATGCGAAGATTTCATTGTAATCTGTTTCGGTGAATGTTTCAAAACGGGATGTTTCAAATGGTAAAGCTACACCATCTTCAGCTGCACCGAGATACCATGTTTCTCCGCCTGGGAAATCTTCATCAACATAATAAGCATCTAAAGCGCGTTGGACTGAGGCGGCAAGTGCTTTCATAGCACTTGTGATAACACGTTCACTTAAACTAGACTGGTCAAC
>SKGI01000081.1 GCA_007117555.1 Candidatus Izemoplasma sp.
AGGTGGCGACTTCGGTTGATAAGCGCCCAAGCCGTTGACCTTTAGCGTCGATGACGAACCATTTACGTTCGACCGTTTGTGCGTTTGCCATGTATGTTTTCATAGCGGTTAGCCTCCTATTTATCTCATAGTGCGGGCTTTAAGGAGATTTTGAAAATGTACCGTATTACATCATAGCGTAGATGGGGGTAAAAGTCAAACTTTTTGTATGTTTTTTACGGTTATTTCACGATGTCTCCGGCCTTCAGTTTATGGGCGAATAGAACTTCAAGTGTTTCTTTGTTTGAACCAGCTAGCAACATGCCTTCGCTGAGGACGCCACGCAGTTTGACTGGTTTAAGATTCGTCAAAACGAGAACTTGCTTACCAATCAAGTCTTCCGGCTGATAATGTTTCGCAATCCCCGAAACAATTTGTTTCGTTTGTCCTTGACCGATGTCGACTGTTGACACGAGCAGTTTATCCGCATCAGGATGGTGTTTACAGGTCAAAACTTTACCGATGCGTAAATCGAGTTTGACAAAATCGTCAATCGTAACTTCTGCGACGGTACTTTCAGGTTGTGGCGCAGTTTCTTCCACCCCTTGACGGATGAGCTCTTGTAAAGCTTTCACTTCTTCAGCGACATCCAATCTTGGGAATAAGGGCGTTGGTTTAGGAATCACTGTATAGTTTTTTTGGTTGCCAAATCCAAGACTATCCCATTCTTGTAAGCTTTCAGGAACGTTGAGTTGTTTAAATAAGTTCGCCGAAGCATGAATGAGCACGGGTTTCAATAAAATTCCGATTTGGCGGAGCGACTCCGCTAGATGATATAAAACATTCTCAAGTACAGGTTTTTGTGATGGGTCTTTAGCTAACACCCAAGGCATCGTCTCATCGATATATTTGTTTGTACGCGAGATCAAGCGCCATATTTCTTGTAAGGCTTGGGACACTTTAAACGTGTTCATGAAAGACTTGGTGTTTTTGATAACCTCTTCCGTTAACGTGTTTAAAGACGCATCAAACTCTGTTTGGACAGTTTCATCAATTCGGATTGAACCCGAAAAATACTTATTGATCATCGAGATGGTCCGATTGAGTAAATTGCCGAAATCGTTGGCTAAATCAAAGTTAATTCGTTCTACAAACGCTTCGGGTGTGAAGACGCCATCGCCGCCATAAGGTAACTCGCGTAACAAGAAATACCGCAATTCGTCTAATCCGTAACGTTTGAGAATGATATCAGGATAAATGACTTGGCCTTTTGATTTACTCATTTTGCCATCGCGCATCATGTAAAAACCATGGGCATGAAGTTTAAAGTTCACCGGAACTCCTAGTGCCATAAGCATGATGGGCCAGTAAATCGCATGAAACCGTAAAATATCCTTACCGACAACATGGACGACTTCAGTCCCTTGCCAGTATTGTTGATACAACTGGTCATTGTCCGTGCCGTAACCTAAGGCACTAATATAGTTAGACAACGCATCAATCCATACATACACCACATGTTTGGGATTTGAAACGACTTTAATGCCCCAGTCAAATGTCGTCCTTGAAACACTGAGATCATTCAAGCCTTGCTTAATAAAGGCAACCACTTCATTTTTACGGGTTTCTGGGGTGATGAAGTCGGGGTGATCTTCTATAAACTGCAATAGTTTTTTCTGATATTTGGACAACTTGAAAAAATAACTTTCTTCTTCAAGTTGGCTTGTTTCTCGCCCACAATCAGGACACGTGTGATGTTCACCTAGCTGTGTTTCGGTATAAAAGGATTCACACGGCATACAGTAGTAGCCTTTGTAGGTGCCGAGGTATATGTCACCTTGATCAAGTAATTGTTCAAAAATTTTCTGCACGACGGTTTTATGTCGCTTCTCTGTAGTTCGGATGAAATCATCATAGGAAATTTCGAGCGTGTCCCAAAGGGCTTGGGTCTGTTCTGCCATTTCCTTAACATGGTCAAGCGGTGCGATGCCCCGCTCTGCAGCAACCGTTTCGATTTTCTTCCCATGTTCATCCATACCGGTCAAGTAGTAAGCATCAAAACCGCGCAACGCTTTGTATCGTTTCAAAGTATCGCACAGAACTGTGGTATACGTGTTGCCGATGTGGAGTTTCCCGCTTGGGTAATAAATAGGGGTTGTAATATAGTACGTTTTGGACATGGCTGTCACTTCCTTTGATTGCGCTCTTTTTTGGTGTGTTGAAACGCCATATAGACGTCGTTTTTCTTCAATTTTCGTGCTTTGGCTGCTTTTTTAATGGCTTCCATCTCTGTGTAACCATCGGCCATTAAAAGTTCAACATGTTCTACCGCGTCGTCGCTGCTGAGTGGCGTTTCGTGAGCACCTTCTACAAGCACAACCATCTCACCTTTAAGGGCAGGGAGTGTTAAGGTTGGCTCGAGTGTAAACCGCAAATAGGATTCAAATCGTTTGGTCAGTTCGCGGGCGATGACACATCGACGCGGACCAAAACTTGCACTCAAGTCAGCGATTGTTGCATTGATTCGATGGGGTGCTTCATAAAGCACCAATGTGTAAGGCAATGTTTTTAAGGTTTGTAAAACTTTTTTTCTTCCGGCCGCCTTAGCCGGTAAGAACCCATAAAATAAATACGGTTCAGCTGGGAGTCCAGAAGCAGGTAAAGCCGTGAGTGCCGCTGAAGGGCCTGGGATGGTGATTACTGGGTAATTAGATGCGATTACCGCTTCAACAAGACGTGCACCTGGGTCACTGATAAGTGGTGTGCCTGCATCGCTAATTAAAGCGACTGATTCCCCTTGATTGAGGCGTTTTATGACCGTATCGATTCGCTCAGCCTCATTGTGTTGATGGATGCTGATCATCGGCGTTTGAATGGCATAATGGTCGAGAAGCACTTTGCTTTGGCGCGTATCTTCGGCAAAAATGACTGCCACATCTTGCAATGTCTCTACAGCGCGCACCGTGAAATCATTAAGATTGCCAATCGGTGTCGCAACGAGAAATAAACTGGCTTGTTCAGCGCTAAAACTATCTTGAATATGCATCATATCACGTTCTTCCATAGTGGAATATCCGCATGATTTCTTGACTGTAAGCTGTCCCTTCATGGACAATCAAGGGCGGGTGAACTTTAACACCTGGCCTGCCGCCTAATATGGCTTCAAGTAAAACCATATTGGCCGGTTCACCGATGCGTGGATGGACATAACGAAGCCGCTTAACTTGAAGACGGTGTGCATGGAGGATTTCTGTCAGTTCAAACAAGCGTTCAGCCCGGTGAACCATAAACAGTTTCCCCTTCGTTTTCAAGAGCACTTGGGCAACTTTCGCAATATGAGGCAAATCGATTGCCACTTCGTGACGTGCTATCGTCTTGTAAGGACTTGCATTGATTTTGGCATCTAAAGTCACCTTAAAAAAAGGTGGATTACATGTAATTAAATCAACGGAAGACGTTTTAAAGTGCTTCGGCAGCTGTTTGATATCTTCACAAACAATCTTGATTTGATTTTCTAGGTGGTTAAGAAGAACACTGCGTTTTGCGATGTCCGCAACCGCTTCTTGGAGTTCAATGCCGACGATTTGCGCTTGAGTCTTGAGTGAAAGAAACAGTGGAATCGGTGCAAACCCTGTCCCCAAGTCAACAATAAGGCGCGTACTTGGTGTACACACCGCAAAATCAGCAAGTAACGTAGAATCGAGTGAAAAATTAAACATATCCGGTCGTTGGATTATTTTTAAGCCATCATAGCCGAGCAAGTCATTGATGACTTCATCGGGATGCTTTGTTTTCATGAGGGATGATGATTGGATTTGGATTTATCAAACGTCTCAATTTCAAGTAAGTCATCGACTTTAAACTGTCGAATGAGACCTTCTTTTTCAAGCAAGACCTTTACACTGAGATTCACGATATTTGCGGAGAGCACTTTACCATAACCATCCACTGTTTTAACGCGTGAATTGTCTTTAGGAATCCGCGCTCGGTTCTCACTATATAAGTCATCCTCATAACGTATGCAACATAACAACTTTCCACATAAGCCTGAAATATTAGCCGGATTCAATGATAAGTTTTGATTTTTGGCCATTTTGATTGAGACCGCATCAAACTCACCAAGAAAGGTGTTACAACATAATAAGTAGCCACAGGGGCCAATACCACCAAGAAACTTTGCCCCATCACGCGCGCCGACTTGACGCAGTTCGATTCTGACACGGAAAGCGTTGGCGAGATCTTTAACTAATTCTCGAAAATCAATCCGTCCTTCGGCGGTAAAATATATGATTAATTTTGAGCGATCTAACGTATACTCCGCCTCAAGTAGTTTCATATCAAGTTTATTTTTGCGAACGAGCTCAAAGGTTGTTTTCATCACTTCAGGAATATCTTTTTGATTCGCCGCCTCACGCTCGAGATCATTTTGGCTTGCTGGTCGAATAACCGGTTTAAGCGCTGCGATGACATCTTTTTCATCGATGCTCTTTTCGGCTTCGATCACTTCACCGAGTTCGACACCGCGAACGGTCTCAACCACGGCAAAATCACCGACATTGAGTGTAAAGTCGAGTGGATCAAAATAATATTTTTTACCCGCTGATTTAAAGCGGATGCCTACCACTTGTTTCTTCAAGGTCCATCCTTCTTTCCAGCGCCAGCAATAAATTGTCGAATGCTAGCCGTTCATTGATGTAGTGTTTCAGTTTTGCTCTAAGTTCAAGCATCATGTCCAACTCTTCAAGCAACATCGCTTCCGTCTTCATAGTGATTATTTGTGCTTGCGTTTCACTGTCTTCGACAAAGACACATTGGCCATAATGCCTCATTTTACCATAAATTAAGTCTTTTTGGTAGCGAATCATAAGGTCAAGCAAGCGTTCATAATCGCTAGACCCTTCAATGGCCGTATCATGGATACGGTGAAACGTTGTGACTAAAGATTTGCCCTTTATTAAGGCTGCATGTAATTGGTCAAGCACATCAAGCTGTCCTAGTAAATTAGGCTCATTAAGCAGTGCTTCGGCGTGGGCAATCGTATGCGTCATGGCTGCCGCAAGCCGGGCTTGTTCGGCTGGGTATCCTGCCTCAAGCAAGTTTTTTTCAATCTGATTACGTGACATCGTAGTAAAACGAAGAATTTGACTTCTTGATTGTAATGTCTCAAGCAGCGCCCCTGCATCCCGAGTCAGTAAAACCCCATATAGGTTAGGGTGCGGTTCCTCAAGAAATTTGAGCAACGCATTCGATGCGTACGCATTCATGGTGTGCGCCTCATCGATGATGTATATTTTAGCCCCGTTTTCTAGCGCTGTTTTATTGAAATCTTCCTGTAAAAGTCGGATATCTTCTTTGACGATTTGTCGTTTGCCCGGTCGAATGACATGCACATTAGGATGGGTGTTGTTCATAATACGACGACAGTTGTTGCAGACGCCGCAAGGGCGCGCGGCTTCATCAAGACATAAAAGACGTGCCGCAAGATAAAGCGCTGCTTCATACGTGCCTGTTCCGGGGTCGCCCTCAAAAATATAAGCATGCGAAAGACGCCCTTTAAGATGGCTATTTTTTAACATCTTCACCACAGCGGGTTGAATGTCCGCAAGCGTTTCAAACATGCAATCACTCCTTTAGAGAATCGCTTGAATCAAAGATAAAGCTGCTTCAGTAACCTTTTCAAGCGACTGGGTTCCATCGACTTGTTTGATGCGTGTTGGATAGGTTGCCATGATTTCTTGATATCCACGATACACTTTCTCATGAAAACGCGCGCTTTCAACGTCAAGTCGGTCGATGTCACGACCGTTATCAAAGACACGTTTCAAACCGATAGAAGGGGGGACGTCGATAAAGACGGTTAAATCGGGCAAACGATCGTGAATCGCAAACTGATTGATGGCGTATACTTTATGAATGCCTAGATCCCGACCGACGCCTTGATATGCTAAACTGCTATCTACAAAACGATCGCACAACACAATGCGACCTGCTTTTAAGGCTGGCAATACTTTTTCAACCATGTGTTGCCGGCGCGATGCCGCAAAAAGAAGCGCCTCCGTGCGCGCATCCATTTCTGTGTTGTCTACATCAAGTAACACCTTGCGAATCTGCTCGGCAATTTTAATGCCGCCAGGCTCACGTGTTGTCGTAATCTCATGACCTTGCGCAGCCAATGTTGCTGCGACAGCTTTCATGACTGAAGTTTTCCCCGAACCTTCAGGTCCTTCAAAGGTGATAAAGCGTCCGCCCATCGTTTCACGTCCAATCTTGATGATAGTTTAATTATCGCATAGGTATTGATAAAAATAAACAAGGGATTCCTACGTGCATACAGCCCTCGATCATGGTTGCTTTTCAATATTCAATATCGTAAAGATATAAGCCTTTTGCCGGTGCCATGTAAGCGTGATGTTGTCGGGTAGGCTCAGAGAGCATAGACTTGACTGTTTGTGTACCGTGGTCGAGATCATATAAGCTATGCCCGACCATCATCCGAACCATGTGACGTAAAAATCCATCCCCAACCCATTCAATAATTGTCTCGTCTCCCAACTTAAAAGCATGGGCATTGTAAAGTGTTCTAATCGTATTGTCTTTATCATTTCGCACCGTAAAAGCGCCAAAATCATGACAACCAACTAACATCTTAAGATGCGCATTCAAGCGATCTAAATCCATAGGTTCATGAAAAAGTGCTTGATGTGAAAGGAAAGGGTTTTTTGTGTGGATGAGTCGGTAGTGATACGTTTTTTTTCGGGCATCATAACGGCTATGAAATAGTTGCGGTACGTACTCAGACTCATAAACATGAATATCATCTGGAAGGATTCGATCAAGCAGTTCAGCTAAGCGGTCTAATTGTGATGGTAAATCGACATGAAAGATTTGCTTTTTCGCATGAACACCTGCATCAGTTCGCGAAGCGGCATGGAGCGCTAATGGCTGCTTAAATAGTTTAAGTAGCGCCGCTTCAATAACGTTTTGGATAGCAAGACCATGGGGTTGGCGCTGAAAACCTTGATATCTTGAACCATCATAAGCCACTGTAAAGCGCGTTCGATGTATTGCTAGGTTTTTTGCGACAATAACAACTAAACCAATGGCTGCCTCAATGGTCACCACTTTGACGAGAATCGGTTGATTTCCAAGGTTCATTTCAATGATGTCGTACGATAAGTAATGTTCGTGCTTAACCATTGTGACCGAATGTATGGATAGCTTATCAATAAATGCATCCATGCCATAAATAAGTCCTTCTTCAAACCAGCTTAAAGCACTTTGTTCGGTAAGAAAGTTCGCCATACTCAACCAGTCTTTTGACTGCCATGCCTTGATAAACTGCGTTACCATCCTATCACCCTTAAAACAATCACTGTGCTAAGAATGATGAGACCAAAACAGAGCGCGACCGTATCCATCGGACGCCAAGTGAGTTGATGTAACCGTGTTCTAGGTCTACCAGGCACAAACGAGCGCGCTTCCATCGCACTCGCTAACTCATCGCTTCGCTTAAACGAGATAATAAACATAGGGACGAGCAACGAGACAATTTGCATCAACTTTTCTTTCAGCTTACCTTCTGAAAAATCAACCCCACGACTGGCCTGAGCTAAAATAATCTTATTCGCTTCGTCGAGTAATGTCGGAATATACCGCAAACTAATTGAAATGATCATCGCCATCTCTTCAGTGTTCACGCGGATCAGCTTAAATGGTTTTAACACGGCTTCAAGGCCAAGGTTCAAGTCTGTTGGTTTAGTAGTCAATGTTAGAATGGTAGACAACGTAACAATAATAACAAGTCGCAACATGATAAATAAAGCCATTTCAAGCCCTTGACTATAAACTTCAATGGTACTTGTAGTGAATATAGGGCCATAACTGAATAGGCTTAATAAGGTACCTGATGCGATCAAAACAACAAGAAAATAAAGTAATTTAAAAGGAATTCGACGACGGGTAAACCACCAGAAGAACCATAATAGAACGACCACACCTAAGCCACCTGGTGAATAAGCAAGCGTTGTTGTAAAAACCAGCTCACCGGCTGTATTGAAAAAGATTTGAAAAGAAAATGTGAAAATTAATAAAAACATCAACGGTCTTAAACCAAGCAAGACCCGTTTCACACTAATACGGCCGACAATTAAAACTACCATTAGCAACATAAGTCCAAACGCAATCAAACTTAAAGAACGCACTAAAAATGCCGATACCATCAATAATATTAATACGATAATTTTCGTGCGCGGGTCCATTTTATACAAAAAGCTTGAACCGGGTATGAATCGACCAATTACGATATTTTTCATGCGATCACCGCCTCAAGCATGGTTAATAAATCTTCTTCAGTTTTGGCTGTATGTGGAAATTTAAAGCCCAGCTCCGAAGAAATGAGCTGTTGGAGCGCCAATAGATCGGGTGTTTCAAGGTTCCAGTTTTCAATGTTTTTGCGTGAAAACAAAGCTTGAGGATCCCCGTCATACACTAAATAGCCACTGCGCATGACTAAAGCACGTTTCGCATAACGATAAACGGTGTTCATGTCATGCGTAATCAAGATGATGGTTTTGTTTAATGTTGTGTGGATACGATTAAAAACAGTAAGCAGTTCATCTCGACCCATTGGATCAAGACCGCTCGTCGGTTCATCTAAAATGAGTATATCGGGTTCCATCGCTAAAATACCCGCAATTGAGACGCGTTTTTTTTCGCCACCACTCAAGTTAAAAGGGCTGCGTGATAAGTAACTTTCATCTAAGCCAACCACTTTGATGAGCTCGTGGGCCAATGCTTTGGCTTCCGCTTCAGGCACCCCGAAGTTTTTCGGACCAAAAATAATGTCTTTGAGTACGGTTTCTTCAAATAATTGATATTCTGGAAACTGAAAGACTAAGCCTACTTTTTTTCGAATCGGATTCAGTTTAATACGCTTTTTTGCGACAGCTTCTTTCGTCACTTTAACGCCAAGTACTGTGACAGATCCAGTATCTGGGACAAGCAAAGCGTTCATGTGCTGCACTAATGTCGTCTTCCCTGACCCTGTCTCACCAATTAAAGTAATAAACTCGCCTGTTTCACCAATCGGTAAATTGATGTTCGCAAGTGCGAGGTATTTTTGACCGTCTGGTCCGCGATATGCATAATTTACTTGTTCGAACTTGATGCCCATAACAACGCCTCCAGTTCAGGATGCTTTAGGCCGCGTTCTTTAAGCGCATGGCGCACTCTCAGCGGCAACAATAACTCCAAGTTCGATTGTTCAAGCATGTCGCGGTTGTTTAAAACCAGCTCAGCTTGATCATCAAGTAAGATTTTACCTTCTTTTAAAATAACGATTCGATCGCTTAAAACCGCTTCCTTCATGTCGTGCGTGATCGTTAAAATTGTTACACCTTCACGGTTTAACTGACGCATATAATCGACAATCATGCGTCGCCCTTTCGGATCGAGCATTGATGTCGCTTCATCGAAAATAATCACATCGGTATCCATAGCTAAAATACCCGCAATGGCAACCCGTTGTTTTTGCCCACCGGATAGCGCATGCGGTTCTTTGTTTAAAAACTCAGTCATCCCGACCTTTTGTGCAAATCGCTCAATCCGTTCAATCATATCTTCTCGGGGTACCTGAAGATTTTCTAAACCAAATGCGATGTCATCTCGCACGGTCACACCGACAAACTGGTTATCTGGGTTTTGGAATACGATACCTACCTTCCGCCTGATGGCATGAACCGTGTCATGCGAAAGGGTCAAGCCATCAACCACAACCGAACCGGTTTTAGGTTTAAGAAGCCCGACAATAAGTTTAGATAAGGTTGATTTACCACTGCCATTATGGCCAAGAATGGTTACCCATTCTCCTTTTTTAATCGACAAGTTAATATCATGTAAAACCGGCTTTCCGGTTTGATATTCAAAGGACAAATCACGGATTTCAATCACACGCATCACTCCTAATTGACCCTTGTCATATTATACCAAAAAGTGGCTTGAATTGCGATGAAAAACATCCGAATTCAACCACTTCCCATTTAGTGAATAGTATACGCATTGATTATTTTCTTCGCCTTTGTTTAAGGAGCACAGGCAAGAACCACCACAAGACTGCATAAACGGTTGCCCCAATGATTGTCCCAAAGACACCACCCGGTGTGTCAAGCGACCAAAAACCTGCCCCAACCATTATAAATGTGAAGAAGAAAGTACTAATGATCGTATCGATAAGATGCTTACCATATAACAGTTTCCCATACTCATTCCATATATCTGGCCAGGTGCCCTGTTTACGCATCTGCACCAAACTAAAAATGGAGATTGCTAAAAAGAGTATGGCGAGATCTAATGAAGCTATTACGTCTTGTCTAAGAATAAATATACGAAAAAACAAGAGTACCAATAGGCCAAAATAAAGCCCATAAAATGCAACGGTAAAATCATGACGTGGTGGCGTTGTCTTTTTGTTTTTTTCCATGGTGTATAACCTCCTCGTATACTCACATTGTAACAAGCTCACTCGCATTGTCAAGGTTACAAATCTAAAAGAAAAGTGCGGTTTAAAAACCGCACTATGCTTTATTCGACAAACTCAATAATGGCCATTTCAGTCGCGTCACCACGACGAGGGCCAAGTTTTAATACGCGTGTGTAACCACCTTCGCGGCCCGTAAAGCGGGGCGCGATATCGTTGAATAGCTTTTGTAGAGCATTTTGTGTTTCATCCGCATCGATGAAACGCACATACTCTGCGGCTTTTCGACGAGAAGCTAAGGTGTTCTTTTTGCCAAGTGTGACCATTTTTTCAGCCAACCGGCTCAATTCACGTGCCTTGGTTTCAGTGGTCTCGATGCGTTCGTGAACAATCAGCTGTGTGACTAGATCGCGAAGCATCGCTTTACGTTGATCGCTACGGCGATTTAGTTTACTATAACCTGCCATACTTACCTCCTATGACTATCGTGTGCGATAGAGTTTAGTGTTTCGCGAGGGAAAGACTAAGATCTTCAAGCTTTTGCTTGACTTCTTTGAGTGACTTTTTCCCAAGATTGCGGACTTTCATCATATCTTCTTCTGTTTTTTGTGTCAGTTCATCGACGGTATGAATGCCGGCGCGTTTTAGACAGTTGTAACTCCGCACTGATAAGTCAAGATCTTCAATTTGCATTTCAAGAATTTGTGAGTTTGCGGTGGATTCGCGCTCAACCATGTAGTCTTCATCTTGCGCCTTTTCTGATAGTTCGACGATGACGTCGAGATGATTGATCATCATTTTAGCTGCTTGTCCGAGCGCTTCTTGTGGGGTGATGCTGCCGTTTGTTTCAACTTCAATAATCAGTTTATCAAGATCGGCTTCATCGTCAACCCGTGTTTTCTCCACCTCATATTTAACGCGTTGAACCGGGGTATAGATGCTATCGATGGGAATGGTCCCCACCATTTTTTCTGATGTAAAAGCTTTGTTTTTTTCAGCGCTGACATAGCCTATGCCACGACGGGCATGCAATGTCATGTGAAAAATACCTTGGTTTAAGGTTGCGATGTGTTGGTCTTCATTGACAATGGTCACGTCATGGTCATGCTTGATGTCGCGTGCATGGATGGTGTATGGACCCTCGATTTCGATTTCAAGTTTCTTCTCGACTTCAGGATCGTCACTATCAATAGAGAGCACCACATCTTTCAGATTGAGCACAATAGTCGTAACGTCTTCAACTACGCCATCGATGGCTGAAAACTCATGTTGAACACCTTCGATATGGCAGTCGGTAATTGCTGATCCAGGAAGACTCGACAATAAAATCCGTCGCAAAGCGTTACCAAGCGTTGTCCCGTAGCCACGCTCAAGTGGACTGATCACAAATGTGCCTTTTCGTTCATTGGTTTCGATAATTTTCGTGTCTGGTTTTTCAAATTTCAAATTTTTCAAAAGGTCAACCTCCCTATGTTTTTATCAAAAAAACTATCCACGAGGCCGTTTGGGCGGACGACAGCCGTTGTGGGGGACGGGCGTTACGTCTTTGATGGCAGTAATTTCAAGTC
>SKGI01000062.1 GCA_007117555.1 Candidatus Izemoplasma sp.
AAAAAATAAAATTAATCGAGCAACAAAAGGAGTTGGCAAAACAAGAGTTAAAGGAGAGTGAAGATTTGTTTCAGGCGTTGTTGCAGAAAGCTTTTAAGGGGGAGTTGGTTTAGGGTTGTTTATCAATATGAGGTTAAATATTTGCGTTTTTTACGTAAATAATAGGTTTAATCCTTGTTTTATTACCAGCATTTATCGATTTTTGTCAAAATAAATAGATATGCTGATTAAATTTTGTGTGAATAACTTTAGGTCAATCCGAGATACGGCAGAACTTTCCATGATAAAAACGAGTTTACGTGGTTTAAAGTCAAACACTTTTCAATACGGTTCGCATAAGCTAATTAACTCGGCAATAATATATGGACCAAATGCGTCTGGAAAAAGTGGTTTGTTGCGGGCTTTTAAAGCTGTCTCGTATTGCCCTGTTTCGGCACCTTCATAATACCGGGCTTCTGTTAGCTCTTCAGGCATATAGCGCTGTTTGACGATATGCTCGGGAAAATTGTGTGGATAACGGTAAGCATCTTTATCTTCAAAGTTATCAATGTTGATGAGGTGGTTAGGGATTTTGCCCATTTTGCCGTCTTCAAGGTCTTTAAGCGCTTTGTCAATGGCGGTGCAGGCACTGTTTGATTTTGGAGATAATGCGAGATCGATGACAAGCGCGCTAAGGATAATGCGTGCTTCAGGAAACCCCACTCTCAAGCTCGCTTGTGCCGCCGCTTCCATTTTTGCAAAAACGCTTGGATTAGCCAGTCCGACGTCTTCGTAAGCAATAACGGTTAACCGTCGCAAGATGCTGTCAAGATCTTCCATTGCAATCAATCGGGCTAAATAATGAAGACTTGCATCGACGTCGCTACCCCGAATCGACTTTTGAAAGGCAGATAAGATGTTGTAGTAGTTGTCCTCGTCTTTATCGAGCGTCAAAGAGGGCTTTTGTAAGAGCCGTTCAGCATCTGCTAACTGGATGCTTTTGCCTGGAAAACTATTATTCAGAAGCTCAAGACGGTTGATGGCAGCGCGTATTTCGCGGTTACTGATGCGGGCGATATAGTCTAAAACATCATCTTCGAACTTCGCTGTAATTTCATCTGAAAAGCGCTGAATAAGGGTCTTTAGATACGCGACCAGTGTATCATGAGGAATGGAATTCAGCTTATAGACATGAGCGCGTGAGCGAATGGCCGCATTCACACTGTGGTAAGGATTATTGGTGGTCAGCCCAATCATAATGATATCGCCACGCTCTACATGCGGTAATAAATAGTCTTGAATGTCCTTTTTCATACGGTGAATCTCATCGACTATCAGCAAAGCGCCATAATGTTTAGCTTGCTCAATCACGGCCTTTAAGTCCGCTTTAGCGTTGATGGAGGCATTGAATGTGAACGTATTTAAGCCAAATGTTGTCCCAAGTACTTGTGCGATGGTCGTTTTTCCGATGCCCGCATCCCCATAAAGAATGAGACTCGCGTAACGGCCTGTTTCGACCATTTTGCGTAAAACAGCCCCAGGTCCAATTAAATGATCTTGTCCAATAATGTCATCGAGCGTATTCGGGCGCGCTCTAAATGCGAGTGGTCTAGTATGCATGCTCTCACCTCTTTAAGACTATTGTAGCATGAATGACGACTTTTTAGGCAACCGCTCCGCATACAAGGGATAAAGTGTGGTATACTAATCGCAGACATGAAAACTAAACGTTATCTACCTTATTTTCCGTGCGTTTTTCTTTCTCTAAGCGCGTTTTTCATCGAAAGAACATAAATACGCATAAAAAACACAAAAAACGATTAGAACTTAAAAATAAGCGCGAATTATGTGATTTCATGTCAAGGAGAGGTGTCAATATTATGAAAACCAATTATCATACCCATCACGAACTGTGCGGTCATGCCAAAGGTCGCGTCGAAGATTATGTCAAAGAAGCGCTCCGTCACGGAATGAGCGACTTAGGTTTTTCCGATCATGCGCCGAGTCGAGCAATAGAAGATGTCCGGGTTAGGATGAAATACAGTGATTTACCGGTCTATGTCGCAGAAGTGCGTACTGCGCAAGTGAAATACCGTGATAAAATTCAGATACACCTAGGCCTTGAATGTGAGTATTTTGATACAAATCCCGCTTATTATACTGAACTACTCTCAGAAGTCGACTATCTTATTCTCGGCCAACATTACGTCCATATGCGCAATCCACGTCACGGCCTATTATCTTCGTTCTCCCTGCAGCATCCCGACGAAGTGATTCGATATGCTAAATCAATTGAAAATGCTCTGAAAACGCCTTATTTCAACCTTGTAGGGCATCCTGACTTATATATGTGTGGTTACGATCGGTTTGACGGCGCAGCAGAAGAGGCAGCCTATATCATCTGTGAAGCCGCTAAAGAAGCGGATATACCACTCGAGTTTAACGCCAATGGCATGCGACGGGGTAAAGTCAAGACATCAACAGGTTTAAGGCATCCATATCCAGTTGAAGCATTTTGGCACATCGCTAAGTCCGTAGGGAACAAGGTTATGCTCAGTTCTGACTGTCATAAACCATCCTTGTTGCATGATCAAGTAATTGAAGAAGCAAGTCGTTGGTTGAATGACATTGGGCTTACAATGACCACCCATTTGAACTACAAACGCTGAAGCGCGAAATTTGCGCTCTCAGCGTTTTTTGTTTCCCATACATAAAACAACTCGACCAAACATGAGAAATGCGGCGAGAACGAAAATTCAATTCACACTCAAAAACATGTTAGAAGTGGTTGAAAAAACATAGTCATTCGAGTTTTATGAATATGATTAACCTTTCTAACGTGCGTGGTTTTCTAAGCGAAACATACTAAACGCATTCAAATGCGGCCGGTTCTTAGAAAAAGCACCGGTTTCATTTAAATTTACATAGCTTCCTATAATATACATTATGTTAAGTTGCGGAAAGCGCGATATGGTGCGGTTTATTACGATTTGTGTGTAAATGTCTAATAAGGTTTTGTCGGATGATGCTATCTATTTGTATTGAAGGTAAAAAATGCGATTTTTTGGCGATTGTCTTTGCCTTTTTCACCTTGAGTCAAAATAAGGCTTTTTTTGCTTAATCTTTTATCGCTCATGAAACGGGTGATGTGATACAATGATGTCGAGGTGAGTCTATGAACAAGATTGCACTAATTTTCACAGGTGGTACGATTGCGATGAAGGTGCCTTCGAAACAACAAGGCGCCGTTTTAGGACTAAGTCCTCGTGAAATT
>SKGI01000090.1 GCA_007117555.1 Candidatus Izemoplasma sp.
CTAATGGCGGCGAACGCCATGACTGTGAGTGGGACCCCAATAATCGGGTTCATCGCTAATAATGTTTCTTGAGTGCTTGCTAAAGCGGGTAAATAACTTAGCGCAGAACCAAAACCGACTGTTGTCCCAACAAACATCAGTGGTTTTAAGGTTGTCTTAAAACTTTCTTTAAAAATGTGACGATGCTTGAGCGGTTGTCGGCTGAGGGCAATTAACGTGAGAATACCAAGAAAAAGGGCTGTGTTAAGGGCATAAAGGGGTTGATTCGATGGCGGTATTGGAAGGTGTGACATGACAAAACGTGTCAAGATAAAATTGCCCACTAAAATAACAACCAACGGTAACAATAATCCTCTCGGCCGGTTTTCTTCATGTTGAAGTGACAAGACTTCTTGATTGAGGGGTGGGGTCATGCCTACTTTACGAATGCGCCAGTTCAAATAACTTTGGCCACTGATGAAAAGATACGCACTCATAATTAAGCCTATCCGCCACCCAGCATAAAGATCGGTTCCAAGTGTCGCCGTTGGTAAAATGTTTTGAATTTGCAAAGTTCCTGGCATCGCGCCAATCATATGGCTTGCCATACCAACGGCAATGATGCCAAACACGAAACGTTTTGGAATGCCGAGTCGATTAAACACTTGCATGATGATTGGATAGACAGTAAAGATTACGACAAAACCACTGATGCCACCAAACGTTAAGACGCTGACTAACAACACTAAAGCTAAGACAGTTCGTTTCGTACCCAACCAAGCAATAAGCTGTTCAGCCAAGGCACGGGCTAAACCACTTTGTGCTGTATAAGCGCCCATGAGGACGCCAAGAAAAAAGAGCAAGGCATTTGTCATAACAAACGTTGCTAACCCATAGAAATATGCCTCAGCATAAACTATTAAGTTTTGTCCTTCACCGCTCAAAATAAGCATGATGAGCAAGACAACCGGCACCCACAGTATCAACGATCGACCTTGATAAATCAACGTCATCAATACGAGTAAGCCGAGTATAAAAATCAAAAGTCCAAACACGCTGTCACCTTCTTAACAACCGTTAAAGAAAAGGTGCCGAAGCACCTAATCAATCGAGCGGTTTAATGTTCCAAATTTCATCTGCATACTGGCGGATAGTGCGGTCACTTGAGAAGTAACCGCTCATGGCGATGTTAATGATGCAACTTTTGAACCAAGCCGCTTCATCTTGATAGTGCGCGTTCGCTCTTTCATGGGCCACTTGATAACTCGGCAAGTCTTTTAATACATAATATTCATCCCGTTCAAGTAAACGGGTATGGATTTCTCGGAAAGCTTCACGGTCGACAGTTTCAAAAAAGCCATTCACGAGCTGATCCATCACTTCAGCAATTGCGGGGTCTTTTTCAATGATTTCTCGCGGATTGTAGCCCCCTTGACGGTTTAAGGTATTGACTTCATCACTGGTTAAACCAAAGAGGAAAATATGGTCTTCACCGACCCGTTCTGCAATTTCAACATTGGCGCCATCAAGCGTACCAATCGTTAAGCCGCCATTCATCATAAATTTCATATTGCCGGTTCCACTCGCTTCTTTTGAAGCGGTTGAGATTTGCTCACTCAAATCGCAAGCTGGCATAATTTGTTCTGCGTAAGTGACATTGTAGTTTTCTACAAAAACAACTTGAATATGCGTGTTTGTTTCCATATCATTGTTAACTTTATCGGCAATGGTATTAATCAGTTTGATAATTTTTTTAGCATAGTAATACCCTGAAGCGGCTTTTGCACCAAAGATGAAGCTATGTGGAACATAGTTCTTTTTGAACTCAGGGTCCCGCTTAAGCCGGTTATAAAGCATCATAATATGCAAAGCATTCATCAGCTGACGTTTATACTCATGCAAGCGTTTCACTTGAATGTCAAAAATACTATCGACATTGAGTTTAATACCTTGTTCGGCTTCGATACGATCAGCGAGTACTTGTTTCTTTTGCCGTTTCATCGCCGCAACTTTTTTCTGGACTGTTTTAGTGACTGCTTTTTTCTTAAACTGCTCTAATGCATCCGGATTTTTACGCCACGATGTGGTAACTTCATCAAGAATCGCCGACAGTTCAGGATTGATGTGTTCAAGCCAGCGACGATGCGTGATACCATTTGTTTTATTGTTAAACTTGCCTGGATAAAGCGCATCAAAATCGACCATTTCAATTGTTCTAATGATGTTAGTATGTAAAGCAGCTACACCGTTCACACTAAAAGAACCGACAATGGCTAAGTGCGCCATACGAATTTGATTGTCTGCGATGATGGCGAGTTTGCGCACTTTTTCTTGGTCACCCTCGTACGTTTCAATGAGCATTTGGCAATAGCGCTTGTTGATTTCTTCGATGATTTGATAAATGCGTGGGAGCACCGGTTGGAAAATAGCGACGGGCCACTTTTCAAGTGCCTCCGCGAGAATGGTGTGATTGGTATACGCACAAGTCCGCGTTGTAATATCCCATGCCTTATCCCAATCAATGCGATACTCATCGACCATAATGCGCATCATTTCGGGAATGATCAGCGATGGATGGGTATCATTAATTTGGAACACGCGCAAATCGGGTAAATTATCAAACGTGTTATGCGTTTCATAATGTTTATATAACAAACTACGCACACCCGCAGCACTGAAAAAGTACTGTTGTTTAATGCGGAGCACTTTCCCTTCGTGCGTCGTGTCATCCGGATAGAGAAAACCACTTATCCTACGGATTTCTGAGTCATAATCGAGTTTATTGACATCTTTTGGGACAACTTTGGTCGGTTCTGCAGACCATAGTCTAAGCACATTGACTACATCATTTTTATCCCCAACAATTGGGATATCATAAGGGATGGCACGAATGAGTTCATCAGGTCGGTAATCAGCCCGGCCGTATACAAAGGATGTATCGCCACCAAAGGGAATGTCTAGCGCTTCTTCATCAGCACGCACTTCCCACACATATTGATCTTTCAGCCAGTCATCGGGTTTTTCTACTTGATAACCATTTTCAATTTCTTGTTCGAATAAACCATAACGGTAACGAATACCGTTTCCGTGACCAGGTAATTTAAGGGATGCGATCGAGTCAAGGAAACACGCCGCAAGACGCCCTAATCCCCCATTACCAAGCCCTGCATCGGCTTCATAATGTTCAATTGCGTTTAAGTCAAGATCAAGGTCTTTAAAAGCGGACTCAATCAACGGACGCAAACCGAGGTTATTGATGTTATTCGTCATCA
>SKGI01000006.1 GCA_007117555.1 Candidatus Izemoplasma sp.
GTACGCGTATCATTCGGCCGACCTTAAGTCCTTGAACAGTTGAAAAAAACCACTGCGTGTTTTATCGACTGTGCTATAATGAACAAGGACACAGTATGAAGGCTCAGGTGATAACATGGAGACCAATGTAGTTTGTTATTTCGGTGAAGATACGTTTTATATCCGCTCAAAAATTAAACAACTTATTAAACAACACGGTGTTGATGACTACCATCATACGACTTATGATTTAGACGAAACGCCACTCATTGAAGCAATCAATGATGCAATGACCATTCCCTTTGTGATGGATCGCAAAGTGGTCGTCATGCAAAATGCCCGTTTTCTAGGCAAGGAAAAACCTAAAAAAGGGCCAAATCATGATATCGATGCCTTGATGGCTTATCTTGAAGCGCCTGCCGAACAAACCGTCCTAGTCATCGCAGCCCCATTTGCGAGTTTAGATGGTCGTCAGGCCATTGTGAAAAAGCTTAAATCATTTAAAGTCATTGAATGTAAACTGAAGTCGAGTCAAGATCTCGTCTCTTGGGCACAACGACAAGTTCAAAATACAGGGATGTCGATTGATCGTGACGCACTTGACCTTTTCATCAAACGGGTGGGTCACAGCACAGAGTTTGCTTACCTTGAAATGCGTAAGTTGTTACTTTATGCAGGTTCAGAAACGCGCATTACAAATGCGATGATCGAAGATATCATCACAAAAAATGTTGAGGATAATGTGTACGACATCACCAATGCCTTATTAGAAAAAGATGCTCAAAAAGCACTCAGTGTGTATCGCGATTTAGTTTTACATAGTACAGACCCTATGGCCATCCTTGCGATCATCATTCAAAAATATCGTGAAATACTGCATGTAAAAAAACTGCTTGAAGAAGGCGCTGGCCAACAAGATGTTCAATCGTATTATCACGTTTCAAGCGGCCGCGCTTATTACATGACACAAAATGCTCGCAGCGTAAGTTATGCTCAAGTAGTCGATCACTTGAAACATCTCGAACGGCTTGATCATCATATCAAGACTGGTCGTGTTGATAAAAAAACGGGTCTCGAGCTCTTTATTTTGAGCGTATAAAACTTTCGTGAGGATCATGACGTAAGAAAAAACCGCACCGAGAAATCCAGGCAGATTTCCGATGCGGTTTTATGCACTCATTGTATTGACGAGTTTGGCAAGGCGTGATTTGTGGCGCGCGACATAGTTTTTGTGATAGACACCTTTTGCAAGCGACTTATCGAGTTTTTTATTCGCCAGCTGCAAAGCTTCGAGTGCTTTATGCTGATCGTTTTCTTGAACAGCAAGTTCGACTTTCTTGATGGCACGCTTCAAACTTGATTTTACGATCATGTTTGCTTGTTTGCGTTTTAAATCAGTCCGAACACGTTTGATTTGTTGTTTATTATTGGCCATAGTTTTCACCTCCGTCTTATAAGCGTTCTTATTGTATCAAAATCCATAAACAAATGCAACACTTAATCCTTGTAAAAGAACATTATGCGTGTCAATATGACGCGAATTTGCTATAATGGTGACGAGGTGAGCTACATGGATCTTAAGCTTGGCAAACAGTACCGTTTCAATGTAACAAAAATTCTTTCTGATAGTTATGTGGTTGAACGGCGCGATGCCGTTTTTGAGTTGCCTAAATCGGCGACTTCTGATGACTTGCAAGTCGGTGATGTCATTGAGGGATTTGTCTATATCAACCAGGCAAAGAAAACGGTTATTACTACGAAAACCCCACTTATCGATACGGTCCGAGCGGGTTTAGTCGAAGTGGTTGAAGAAAAACCAGGGTTAGGCGTATTTGTCAACGTGGGTCTTGATAAAGATATGCTAGTATCTAAAGATGATCTACCTTACTTGAAAAAACATTGGCCGAGTAAAGGGGATCGCTTGTTTTGTTACTTGAAAGGTGGACGCAACCAAATTATCGCACGTCTTGTAGGGCGATATAAAATGGCTGAACTGTTTCAACCTGAACAGCCATTAGAAGTAGGGGCGTCGATTCCAGCGTATGTGGGCTTAATCGGTGAAGAAGGCTTAGTCCTTTTTACTGAACAAGGCCATGAAGTGTTTGTTTATTTTAAACACGCCCGTCAAGCGCATCGATTAGGTGAAGCGGTAACTGTGACAATCACCCATGTTAAAGATTTGCGTCATGCGAATGGTCGGCTGACAGCTCAAAAAGAAATGATGTTAGAAGGCGATGCCGAGCGTATCATTGAAGCGCTCAAAGAAGCGGATGGGCGGTTACCATTATCTGACAAGTCTTCTCCAGACGCCATTTTTTCTGCGTTACACATGTCAAAAGCCGCTTTTAAAAGAGCGTTAGGCAACTTATATAAAAGCGGGCATGTTCAACTAGAAAAAGATGCGACAATTTTGATCAAAAAAGATTGAACCACCGCAATGGGTGGTGTATGATGTTTGTGAAACTTTTAATGAGGTGACCCTTATGGGAAGAAGCTTTGAAGTACGTAAAGCAGCTATGATGAAAACAGGTTTACAAAAAACGCGCCTGTATTCACGCTTTGGTCGAGAGATTTATGTTTGCGCCCGTCAAGGTGGCGCCAATGTTGAGGCTAACTTAGCGCTTAAACATTTGATTGAGCGTGCTAAAAAACAACAAGTGCCTAATGATATCATTAAGCGAAACATTGAAAAGGCGCAAGGTGGTACAGGGGAAGATTTTGTATCGGTCCGCTATGAAGGGTTTGGTCCAGGTGGCAGTGCTGTGCTTGTGGATGCGTTGACAGACAACTTAAATCGAACTGTAAGCGAAGTCCGCGCCTGTTTTACCAAAGTGGGGTCTAAACTTGGTGTCAAAGGTTCTGTAGAGCATATGTATCAACACTTAGCTTTAGTCAGTGTGCGTGGTGTCGATAGTGAAACGGTGTTAGAAGCTTTATTGACTGAGGATATCGATGTCATCGACATCGAAGAGACTGAAGGTGTTGTTGAGGTCACAGGTGATGGCTATGACCTTGATAAAATACAAGGCGTCCTTGACACGGTGGATGGTTTAGAAATACTTGATAGCGAACAAGGTTGGTTTGCGGCAGAATCTCTCACGTTAGACGAAGACGATAAAGCGCTTTTTGAAAAACTCGTTACGATGTTAGATCAGTGTGAAGATGTTCAAAATGTCTTCCACAATGTTGAACTTTAAGAACGAAA
>SKGI01000123.1 GCA_007117555.1 Candidatus Izemoplasma sp.
GTTTAGAGCGAAATGGCTGACATTGATTTTGCTCGGGGTCATCATTTTGCTTAGCGGCTTTATTTATACTTCGATGAGCGCCAGCTTACGTTCATTACAAATCGGCGCAGAAGATTATTTCAACACTTACAATCAAGAAGATGCGAGCATTGAACTCGCGCCTGGAATCGATATATCTGATATCCCCTGTGTCCCAGATGGCGTGCGGACACTCGATGCGTTATACCTGGTTGATCGCGCTTGCCACACATGGATTCTTGACAGTCAAATGACCTTTCTTGAATCAACTTTTGATGATGTGACTTTCGAGATCAGACGATTTAAAAATATACGCATCGATTTGGCGGGGGCACAACATACTTGGCGCATCTTAAAAGATAGCCAAACACTCAATCTTACGTATCTTGAAGACGGCCGCATGCCTGAAGCTGAAGATGAGATAGCCATTGGACGGTTGTATGCACATAATAATGACTTGTCTTTAGGTGATCAAATCATGCTCGCTGGGAAGATGCGGACGATTGTTGGCTTTGTGTTGTTTCCTGATTATAATTTACCGATTGTAGAACATCCCTTTTTATTTGATAGTACGTATCAGACGCTTGCTTTATTAACAGATGATGCCTTCGATGCACTCCCCCTTGCAGTAGACTATAACATTGCAGTTGCATTTGACTCAGAGGATGCGCAAGCCGCTTTTATCGAGTCGTTTTCTGATCAAGAAATCGCGGCGTTTGCGACGGTGCTTCTAACAGAAAACAATTTACGGAGTGGGGCCATATATGGTGAGTTAGCGGGTGGACAAGCGATGGGGCTTTTCATGAGTGTGATGATTGCGCTCATTGGTTTACTCATTGTCGGTTTAGTCATGGGGAAGACGTTAAATAAAGAACGTCAAGCGCTCGGTGTCCTTAAAGCGCTCGGTTATGAAAGAAAAGAAATTGCCCGGCCGTATTTGTTAGGGCTGACCTTATTTAGTTTAGTATTTCTTGGCATTGGTTTTTTGATTGGTCAATGGACAGCACCGCGTTTACGTGATTTTTATTTGACCTTTTATTTGCTGCCATCGGCGGCTGTGACTTTAGACCCACTCGATCTATTCATTGCAATCGGGGTGCCTTTTGTTGTCATCATGGGACTGTCGGCACTCATTCTCAACCGTTTGCTTAAAGAGGAGGCCGTCAGCCTCTTGCAACCTAAGCTACAAACCGTCAAACCCATTAAACTTAAACGTCTAGCGGCGTTACTTGATCGTTTCAGTGTCCGTTTACGGTTTCAATTTAAACACCTACTTCGTCAACCTGCAAAGGTTATCGCTTATGTACTCGGCATTTTTATGGCGGTGTATGCTGTCTTTCTTGGATTTTCCATGGTCGATGTCTTCTCAAAAACACTGACTGATTATTATGATTCACTTGAGGTCACGCATATCGGCTATTGCGAGCCTTTAGAACCTTGTGAAGCAGCCGGGCAAGACCGTGTGCTTGAGTTACCGTTTATGATCGATGGGGAACGGGGTGTCCTTGTTGGACTGGATGCAGACAATCGTCTCCATCCCTTAGAAGACCGCCGTGGCAACGATCTTCTCGCTAAACTCGAAGATGGGTTTGTCATAACACGAAGCTTTCAAGACTTAACACGCATTGGGGTGGGTGATACACTTACACTTGACATCTTAGGTGAAGCCATCACACGTGACGTGGTCGCAGTGGCGGATTTATATCCTGGCACAACCGTTTTCACCAGTCGTATTGTGCTTGCTGAAACACTTGGACTTGAGCCTACCTACTTCAATGTCGTCCATAGCGATACACCGCTCGATGAAAGCACCTTTGCTCAAGTCGTTGCGGTTGAATCCATCGTGACGCAAGCGGCGATGATGCACAACACTATGCAAACGATGATGACAATCATCATCGTCTCAGCTTTTGGCATTGGTTTAACGGTCATATTTCTGTTGAGTGTCCTCAGTGTTGAAGATCAGTTTTATGCCATCAGTTTACTCAAAGTCATCGGCTATGAAAACCGCGAAGTGCACCAAATGATGCTCGGTGCGTATGCAAAACTAAATGGTTTGATTTTTCTAATCAGCATTCCGCTTACTTCAATTAGTTTACTTGTTTTAAGAAGAGTCTTTATTGATATGTATAATTTTGTCATCCCTTTATCATTAGACATATGGCATATCGCGGTGACGGCACTGATGTTTGGGCTTATTTTTGTTTTAGGCAGTCGCCATGCTAAAAACAAGGTCAATACTGTCGCCTTGCAAGAAGCTTTAAAAATCTATCAAGTTTGAGTCTGTTTTGTAATTTAGAAGTCATCGTGTATAATCAAAGCATAGAAACGACACATCATACATGGATGGGAGGCTTCTGATGCACACATTAGAAACAGAACGTTTGTTGTTGCGACCATGGCAGATGGATGACCTCGAAGATTTTCATGATTATGCGCGGGTCGAAGGCGTCGGTGAAGCTGCGGGCTGGCCGCCGCATAATACACTAAAAGATACTGAACAAGTTCTCAAAGTGTTTATGGCCACAGAAGGCCATCTTGCCATTTGGCATAAAGCCGATCAAAAAGTCATCGGTTCACTTGGGGTCCATGTCCGCGATGCGACGGAACCAGGTCATGAAGGTAAAAAGTTTCGTCATCTTGGCTTTGTGTTAGCCAAAGACTATTGGGGACAAGGTCTCATGACTGAAGCGGTCCGCTGTTTGCTTACCGACTGGTTTGAAAACCAAGGTTTAGATGTCATGTTTTGCGGACATTTTGACACAAACATGCGCTCACAGCGCGTCGTTGAAAAGTGTGGCTTTGAAAAGATTGGCGAAGGTCCTTATGAATCAAAACTACTCCGGCGCACGTTCAATCAGTACCGCTATAAACTAACCAAGGCGCAGTATGGGCGTGTCTCACAAACTTGGTAAGTCGATAAATTAAGGAAAGGGGTCTTGTAGTGGCTAGTGGTTTAATCCCGATTGTCATAGTAGGGGTTATTGTTTTGATTGTCGGTTATTTTCTTTATACTCGATTTATTAAAAAAGGTTAAAAAAAGGTATCAGACATCCATCGTCTGATACCTTTTTCATCGCGTCTAGTCTCACCTTAATTACGTGTTTTCAAAGGCGGTTTTTTAATAAAAAATGAAAAGCCTAA
>SKGI01000049.1 GCA_007117555.1 Candidatus Izemoplasma sp.
GCCAGCGAATAACTTATCCGTTACGGCAGTATACAGTGTCAATGAGTACACCATTAGTTTTGATTCCAATGGTGGCACGGCGGTTGCACCGATTACACAAGACTTCGAAAGTGTTGTGGTCGAACCCGCTGCACCAACACGGACAGGTTACACCTTTGCTGGTTGGTTTAGCGATGCAGCCTTAACGACACCGTATGTCTTTGATACGATGCCTGCCGAAGATGTCACGTTGTATGCTGCTTGGGATCTTGTAGATTACACCATTAGTTACGATCTTGATGGTGGACTTAATGACCCAGCGAATCCAGTTACATTCAATGTGGAGTCTGCACCATTAACTTTAGCGCCTGCAAGTAAAGAAGGTCACACGTTCCTCCGTTGGGAACTCGATGGTGCGCCAGTGACTGAAGTTGATCCGGCACTCGCCGAAAATATTGTACTGGTTGCAGTATTTGAACTGACTACTTATACCGTGACTTTTGAAGTCAATGGTGGCAGTGCAGTTGATCCACTCTCACTTAACTTTGGTGACCCTGTTGTTGCACCAGCAGACCCAACACGTCTTGGTTACACATTCACAGGTTGGTATGCAGATGCAGCCTTAACGACACCGTATGTCTTTGATACGATGCCTGCTGAAAATGTCACACTTTATGCTGGTTGGGATCCGATTCCAATTACCATTACCTTCATCTTGAATGGTGGCACAGGACAACTTGGATATACTGACTTTGCCGATGCGATTATTTCAGAAGGCGCTCGTGATACATTCGTCCCAGTACGGGCAGGCTTTACGTTTGCTGGTTGGTATACAACTTCAGACTTCCAAGCTGGAACAGAATATGACTTCTCTATCAACACAACGATGCCACTTGAAGACATTACGCTTTATGCGAAATGGGAAGCCAATTAATTAGATTTCATGATTTAGATTACCAAAAGGCGCAGTTCAATCGAACTGCGTCTTTTTTGTCGTCTCTAGACATTAGTAAGCATGTTTAATAAAAGAGGTTTTAAGCAAAAACCATAGGTCATCTTGTATAAAACGTTTCTTACGAAGCTTAATACACGCACTAAATAAGCGCCATCTGATTAGAAAATAGTTTAAAACTAGCACTGAGCCGGTTGATAGATAAACTTGATGATTCATAAAACAAACACATGAAACCTTTTAATTTGGACATATATGCACAAGTTACATGGTTAAATAGTAACTAGATTCATATCTATTATCAATCAATACAAAAGGCCTAACGCCGATATAGTTAAGGCGTTAGGCCTTTAATTAGTTGAAATTCGCTTAGTGTTTTAAGATGTTTTTCTCTGCAAAGATTCGATAAAGGTTGCAAAGTAGGTATATTTATAAAATACGTTTATTCTTCGCGGAAAATGAGAGTGCTTACCGTTTCGAAGTCTTCGAGTATTTTATGTGATGTAACTGCTTCTCCAGAAACTACGTAGAGATGTTCGCCAATCGTTACAGCGCGATCAACACCAAAGCGCCAAGCCCCAAAGCCACGGAAGAAATCTTCGTCGGCTTCATATAAGTCAAAGTGGCTTAAGGTCGCAGCGATTTCTATAGGATATTCCCGTTCAGGATCGATGCTGAATATCATGTAATCATTTGTTTGATGATAGTTTGAAGAAAACCAGTGATAGCGGTAAATGCTGAAGCCGATAAACTCAAATGGCTTTGAAACGAGAATGGCTTTATGATTGTGAAGTGCCTCACCGAATTGCCAACCATGGTCTTTGTTTAACATGACGAGTGGTTTACCCACTTCAACGGGGTTTTCTTCATCGCTAATATCATAGAGGGCTAACTTGATGCCATCGACACCAATGCCATCTGATTCATAGCCAATGCCGAGTACTAAATCATCTGTCCAAGGGTGTTGATAGGTGCTGAAGCCAGGTATTTCAAGCTCGCCCAGAATCGTTGGGTTATACGGGTCGCTTAAATCAATGACATAAAATGGATCAATCATTTCGAATGTAACAACCGTAGCTCGATCCCCCATAAAACGAGCAGAGCGAATGGTTTCACGTGGTTTGCCTAACCCTTCATCAATAAGGCCAACGACCTCAAGAATACGTTTACCATCGACGACTTTTCTTTCAAATACATAAAGACGATTGATGACGTCGTCACCCCAACCTTCAGTTGTGAACATGCGGAAATACCCATTATACTCATCCATAGAGAACTGGTTTAATACATGACCTTCAAAGCGTCCCGCACCACCATAGCTGACTGAACCATCCTCTTCGATGAGATAAGAAATCAGCTTTCCGTAATGGTTCCATCTACCAAATGGTGTTTGTTCATATAAGATGGTCGCAAGATAGATGCCACTGCGGCTGACATAGAAGTTGCCCCAGCCGCTGTTCCCTAAGAAAATATCATATTCAAGCAATGGGGATGCATCAAGATGAATGTGGCTTATGACAGTAAAAGAACGATAGGGCATACCTGGTAAATACTTGATGTCTGTATATTCAGGGGTGATGGTTTCATCTCCATGTTTGAAGAAGGGACGTGGGTCAACATCATTATTTTGATAAGGTACGTTATGATTTGAAATGAGATAGAGATGATCATCAATCAGTCTTGAAGTCATTAAACTACCACTGATTTCAAACGTTTCACTCAGTTCAAGTGATTCAATATCGTAAAGCTCAATACGTGTCACCATCAAGCCCCAACCATAGCCAACCCAGGGTCTTATGCCATCAACATCTTCGGCATCACTTTGAGGCGCATCGGGATGTAACTCAGCATAATCGTAATGTGCGCCAATGACAATTAAATAGTCATCAGTAATGTAAAGCTCGCTATACCAGCTTCCGTAGGCTCTGTCGAGTTCGTTGACCATTGCGACAGACATTTCACCATTACCAAGAATATCGATAACATGCAAACGGTTGCCTGCAAGACTGTAAATACGATTCCCATCGGTTTTGATGATGTCGCCTTCATCGATGCCTTCGACTTGGACATTCGTCTGCGAGTGTTCATCACCGCCCATGCCAGCATCCTGGCTTTCATCTGGCGCGCCAACTGCGTCATCTTCCATGGCCCCTTCGCGCGTCATCATGATATCACCAAATAGACTAAAAATACTGTTGTTTTTATCTGCTTGTAAAAGACGAGTTAATTCTTCTTGATCAGAAACCCGCGCAAGCCCAAAGTCTTCTTGGTCCATCACAGGTTTTGGTGCAGTACTACAACTTAAAAACACCATCATAACAAGTGCAAATAATGTTGCGGTAAGAAGTCTTTTCATGGTTTATACCTCCTATGGATTATAGCGTTAATCATTTTATCATCTGTCATCTCTATTATAAAATAACTGAATTTAGATGCAAGTATTCTTGATGAGATACAAATGTAGACCACCGAAGTGCGTTAAATGCGTCATAAAATTCTAAGAAATAAAGATAAAAAAAGCCTTTAATAAAGACTTTTTATAAATAAGGAGGCTTATTTAGAAAGATTGTAACAGCGCCCCTTTTTTCTGCAACCTTGATGTGCTACTATGAGTTAGCCATACTATATGAGGAGGTTGTACGATGGGTCGCACTGTTTGGATTGAAGGCGCGTTTGCGAGTGTCGCCGCTATTTTAATAATTATTGCCACAGTCATGAGCCGTTTTTTAGAGGATCCTAATGCAACACTATTTATGGTGTTGTATGGTTCAGCCTTTTTAATTGGTGGCTTTCATAAAGCGCGTGAAGGAATACTCGATACGATAGAAGCTAAAACACTCAATGTAGAAATATTAATGATGATTGCGGCAATTGCCGCATTTACGATTGGCAATTACTCTGAAGCTGCAATATTAATTATGATTTTTGCCATAAGCGGTGTCATGGAAACCTTCGCGCATGCTCGCAGCGAAAAAGAACTGACCAACTTACTCAATCTTGCGCCTAGTAAAGCGATTCTTTATGAAGACGGCAAAGAAACTGAAATTACGTTAGATGAGATTTCTGTTGGCATGTTAGTCATCGTTAAAGCAGGACAGCAAGTGCCTGTAGATGGTGTGATTGAACATGGTACAACCCATATTGATCAAGCGGCCATAACGGGTGAATTTGTCCCAGCGCATAAAACGATTGGGGACCAGGTGTATGCCGGAGCTCTTAACTTCGATGGTGCGATTGTCGTTCGGGCAATAAAAACTGCAGAAGAATCTGTGGTGCAAAAAATCATCGCTTTTGTTGAGCAAGCTCGACAAGACCGACCTAAAAGTCACTCTTCTATCAAGCGTTTTGAACGGGTTTATGTGTATGTTGTCATTGCACTTGCCATCCTTTTTATGACAATCCCACCGCTCATAGGGTGGTTAGACGCAGAAACTGCCTTTTATCGCGGAATCATCGTCTTAGTTGTCGGTTCTCCGTGTGCGTTAGTTGCCTCGGTTGCCCCGGCGATGCTTGCGGGTTTATCGAATGCCTCTAAATCACGCATTCTCATCAAAGGTGGGTCACACTTTGAACGCATTCGAAAGATTCGAACAGTCATCTTTGATAAGACCGGTACAGTCACAACGGGTAAACCTAAGGTAGATAACCTTGTTTTTGATGCGAATATGCCATATCCCGAAGCGATGGTTAAGTCAATTGTCTTAAGTTTAGAAAAAACTTCTAATCATCCACTAGCTCAAGCTTTAGTCCAGGCACTTGAGAAAGATACGTTTTATATGGAAATAGAGTCACGAGAAGTATCGGGTACAGGTATGGAAGCGCGCATTGATAAGCATGTTTGGCGTGTGGGGCGTTTTCAAGGTGCAGGGAATCCCGTGTTGCTTGAACAAATAGATGAAGCGAGACGCTCTGGGGCTTCTATTGTTTCCATCGTTTGTGATGATGCGCTTCTTGGGTATGCCGCGATTACCGATACCGTGCGTGAGGGCGTCATCGAGACAGTATCGACCCTTAAAGATCGTGGTCTTCGCACATTAATGATTACAGGCGATCATGAAGCAAGTGCTTCAGCTGTAGCTGAGCAAATTGGTGTGGATGCCTTTGTTGGAGAATGCTTACCACAAGACAAAACGGCGATTATTATGAAAGAACGCGCTGCAAGGGGTGGTGTTTTGATGATTGGGGATGGCATCAACGATGCCCCAGCATTGGCTCAAGCCGATGTGGGTATTGCGATGGGCTCGGCTACCGATGTGTCATTAGAGACCTGCGATATTGTCTTCATTGAAGATGATTTTAAACGGCTAGAGTATGTTTTTGAGTTAGCTAAAAAGATGCATGGAATTATTCGCCAAAATATCATCCTTTCAATAAGTGTAATTGTTGTTTTATTGCTTGCGAATGTCTTCGGCATGATTCGTTTACCTACTGGCGTGCTAGCCCATGAACTATCAACCATAGTAGTCATTTTGAACAGTTTAAGAATGCTGATTCGCCGACATCCATAATGTTCGGCGTCGCATTCTTTTTTCTTCATGGTACAATAAAGGGGAAAAGGTGATATTATGGGAAAGATTAGACAACTTGATGAATCACTTGCGAATATGATCGCAGCAGGTGAAGTCGTTGAAAACATGGCGAGTGTTGTGAAAGAGTTGCTTGAGAATGCGCTCGATGCACAAGCAAAAAACATCAACATTTTTGTGACGCAGTTTGGTCTTAAAGAAATACGTGTTGTCGATGATGGAGAAGGCATGGATGCAGAAGATTTACACCTTGCCTTTAAACGACATGCAACGAGTAAGATCCGTGCTCATCATGATTTGCATCACATTATGACACTCGGTTTTCGTGGTGAAGCATTACCAAGCATTGCCAGTGTCAGCACGTTATCAATCGAATCCTCAACAGGGGAAGCAGCGGGTCGGCGTTTAACGCTTAAAAATGGTTCAATCATCGAAGACCAACCTGCTCCACCGCGTCGCGGCACGATTATGACGGTTAAAGATTTGTTTTACAATACCCCAGCAAGACTTAAACACTTACGCAGTGAACAACGCGAGTTTGCGGCTATGGTTGAAACCGTTCAACAGGCAGCTTTAGCACATAGTGATGTCCGATTTAACATGCATCACAATGGGCAATCAGTTTTCCATACGAGCGGCCGAGGCGATGTGCTTCAAGTACTGCACGCTATTTATGATAAAAAGACCGCTGCACAAATGCGACCCTTTTCGTCAAAAAATGCGTATTTTTCGATTGAAGGCTATGCTGGATTACCGACTTTGACGCGGAGTACTCGTAAACATATCACACTTGTTTGTAATCAACGGCCCATCCGAAATATCGTGGTGAGTAGCACGATTCTTGAAGCGTACAAGTCTTACTTACCCATTCAAAAATTTCCGGTTGTTTACTTACAAATTAAAGCGGATCCTTTATTGATTGATGTGAACATTCACCCACAGAAGCAAGAAGTCAAGTTAAGTGAAGTGAACAGCTTAAAAAAACTCATTCTCGAGACATTTGCGCAACTGTTTAAGCAGGAACAGCTGATTGCGGATGTTCGTAAAACACCCGAGCCGCGCTTTGTTCATCCAAGTATGAATTTTAAGACATCTGAGCAGGAGCCCTACATGCACGATACGGATGAAAAAGTTCATGAGCTAAATCAATCGACCGCATCAACTCAAGTTACAGAACCCCATCAAGAAGAACCAAAAACAACATCACGCCAAAGGCTGCCTGATTTTGAGTATGTTGGCCAAGCGATCGGGACGTACTTGATTTTTCAAAATGAATCAGGCTTACATCTCATCGACCAACATGCCGCCGCTGAACGGATCCGTTATGAACAATATCGACAAGCGATGCGCTTGCCTAAACCAGATATTAGAATGTTACTACTACCGTTGCCACTTAGTTTAAGTGCCGATGAGCGTTCAGCCTTAAAAGGTTCAGCCCAATCATATCTAAATCAGTTCGGTCTCACGATGGTTGAAGCGTCAGGTCAGTATGCTTTACAAGAAGTGCCTTATTGGTTTCCTGAAGGCCAAGAAGAACATTACGCAGATCAAGTTATTCGAGCTGTTTTAAAAGGTTTAACACCTAGTAAAGGCGCGCTTTTAGATAAGCTTGCCATCGATTTAGCGTGTAAACATTCGATTAAGGCGAACCAGCACTTGACTCGAAGCGAAATCGATCGTTTGATTGATGATCTCGATCAAACGGACAATCCTTTTACGTGTCCGCATGGTCGTCCCGTCATCATTCGCATCACTACTCAAGAACTTGAACGTTTCTTCAAGCGGGTGATGTAGATGATTATCGCGATTGTAGGACCAACCGCCGTGGGTAAAACGGCGGTATCATTAGAACTAGCCCGCATGCTTGATGCTGAAATCGTCTCTTGTGATAGCGTGCAACTTTACAAAGGACTCGATATTGGGAGTGCGAAAATTCCGCTTACTGAACGCCAAGGCATTACGCACCATTTAATCGATGTGTTAGAACCAGAAGCCTCCTTTAGCGTCGCGGCTTTTCAAAAAGCGGCCCGAGAAAAAATTGATTACTTAATCCGTCAAAATAAGCCTGTCATTTTAATTGGTGGTACAGGTTATTACATGAAAAGTGTTCTCCATAATTTTCACTTTGCCGGTAAGCGGGATCAAATTTTTGAAGCAAAATTCAAAGACTTAGATAATCAGGCACTTCACGATATCCTTGCCGCAAAAGATCCGCTTCGCGCTCAAAAAATGCATCCGAACAATCGCACGCGTGTTTTACAAGCCTTGTATCGCCTTGAACAAGCCCACCCCTTAGAAGAGGAACTACAAGGTGATCGACCGTATTATGATTACTATATGATTGGACTTGATATGGACCGTACGCAACTGTACGAACGCATCAACCAACGCGTTGATAAAATGTTTTTAGCAGGATTAATCGATGAGGTTAAACGGTTATACAATCGTGGCATTCGGGGTCAAAGCGTCTCAGCGATTGGCTATCGCGAACTTTATGATGCTTTTGATGGTTTCATGACACTCGAAGAAGCCAAAGAACAAATCAAACAAAATACACGCCGTTATGCAAAAAAACAACGCACTTACTTTAAAAACCAGTTTCAAGCCCATTGGTTTGATGTCGGCTCACCAAACTGGAAAAAAGGTCTGATTAAACAAGTTAAAAATTGGTTGAAAAACGGATAAAATTTCAGTCCGTTTTTCTTATTTATACAGCAATTTGTATTACTGAATATTTGTATTACAAATGTAAACGTTTTTGGCCATAAAAACTTTACATTTAAGCATTTTAGGTTTAATATATTACTGGATAATTGTTTAAGAATGGAGCGGTTACATGAAAAATAAAATTCTTGATATGTCGTCACTCGATCGCAACTTGTTAGATCAGCTTGATGCGTATGTTGCAAGTCTTGAGGGTGACAATGAAGAAAACTTAATTCACGTACTTCATCGCGCACAGGCCCTTTTTGGTCATCTGCCGCACAACTTGCAGCTATACGTTGCTCGGATGCTTAATCTTTCAGGCGCTAAAGTAAACGGCGTCGTCACATTTTACTCGTTTTTTAATGAAGAACCGACTGGAAAATATGTAGTCAGCGTCTGTATGGGGACAGCTTGTTTTGTTAAAGGCGCAGACAAAGTATTGCAAAAGATTCTTGAACTCATCGGCACAGAAAAAAATGCGATGAGTGAGGATGGATTGTTTACGGTCAAAGATGTCCGCTGCATTGGTGCTTGTGGACTTGCTCCAGTCGTAACGATTAATGACAAAGTATACGGAAAAGTTCAAGTAGGCGATGTTGAGTCCTTAATCAATCGCTACAAAGGAGGTCAATAATCGCATGGATAACTTAAAAGCGTATCTAAAGAAACGGGATGCTATTCGAGCCCAAGAAGTACCAAGGTTGACGTTGTTTTGTTGTGGTGGTACGTCATGTCTATCATCTGATAGTGATGCCATCATTGATTTATTACGTGGTAAAGTCGAGGCGCATGGGCTTGAGGCTGATATCGAAGTCAAGCAGGTTGGTTGTCTAAGACTATGCGGTGAGGGGCCACTTATTTTTGTTGAGCCTGATGATATTACATACGTCAAAGTGAAAGTAGAAGACGTAGATGATATTTTCACACAACATATCTTAAATAAGCAAACTGTAGAACGTTTGCTTGTGACAGAACCTGATGGCACTTGGGTGACGAGTTATCGCGAGATGCCCTTTTATAAGTCACAACACCGCATCGCTTTAAGAAACTGTGGAGAAATCGACCCGCGTAACATTGATGCTTATATAGCCAAAGATGGTTATCATGCGCTTGCAAAGTGTTTGCTTGAACAAACACCTGAAGACGTCATCGAAACCGTCAAACAAAGTGGTTTGCGTGGTCGCGGAGGTGGCGGCTTTTCAACAGGTTTGAAATGGGCGTACACCGCCGCTGTAAAAAGCGATGAAAAATATGTAATTTGTAATGCTGATGAAGGCGATCCGGGGGCATTTATGGATCGCAGTATCATCGAAGGCGATCCGCATTCACTTGTTGAAGCGATGACGATCGCCGCTTACGCCATCGGTTCGAATCAAGGTTATATTTACATTCGGGCTGAATATGCAATCTCGATTGAACCGCTCGAGTTAGCTTTAGAGAAAGCACGAGAGTACGGCTTTCTTGGTGAAAATATTTTTGGCACGTCATTTAGTTTTGATATTGACATTAAGCTCGGTGCAGGCGCATTTGTATGCGGTGAAGAAACAGCGCTCATTCGCTCGATGGAAGGTCACCGAGGTGAACCTGATAAAAAACCGCCTTTTCCAAGTGAATCGGGATTTAGAGATAGACCAACATCCGTTAACAACGTTGAGACATTTGTCAATGTACCTGCGATTATCTTGAATGGAGCAGAATGGTTTGCAGCCATTGGCACCGAAAATTCAAAAGGGACTAAAGTGTTTGCTTTAGCAGGAAATATCAAAAATATTGGTCTTGTTGAAGTCCCAATGGGAACGACTTTCAAAGAAATTATTTATGACATCGGTGGCGGACATCCTGAAGGTAAAGCAATTAAAGGTGTTCAAATTGGCGGTCCCAGCGGTGGCGTCATCACCCGAGACTATTTCGATACTCCCATCGATTATGATTCATTGACCGCGATTGGCGCTATGATGGGTTCAGGCGGGATGATTGTCATGGACGAAGACACAGATATGGTTGAGATTGCCAAGTTTTATCTCGACTTTACACAAGAAGAATCTTGTGGTAAGTGTACACCGTGTCGTATTGGTACAAAACGACTTTTTGAAATGCTTGAACGTTTAACCGCTATGAAAGGCGAACCATCAGACCTCGATAAACTCGATGCTTTAGCGCGCAACATTCAAGCTGGGTCATTGTGCGGTTTAGGTCAGTCAGCGCCTAATCCAGTCTTAAGCACCATGCAGTATTTTCGTGAAGAGTATGAGGCGTATGCTTACCGAACCAAAAGAACAAAATATCAAGTTGATGCTCAAAAATGTATTGGCTGTACAAAATGCGCCCGTGTTTGTCCAGTCTCTTGTATTCGCGGTGTTGTTCGCGAAGTTCATATTGTTGAAGAAGCGGACTGTATCGCTTGTGGGGCTTGTTATGATGCTTGCCCAGTAGATGCGATACTGAAACCCTAGGAGGAGGCCCCTATGAAACTAATCAAAAAAATGATTCGTTGCTCAATCAATGGCATTACACTCGATGTCGAAGCTGGAACTACCATTTTACAGGCCGCCAAAAAAGTTGGGGTTGAAGTACCGACACTATGTCATCTTGACTTGCATGATATCGGCATTGCTAATCAAAGTGCGAACTGCCGTGTGTGTCTTGTTGAAGATGAAAGGCGTCACCATCTCGTCCCCGCCTGTGCAGAGAAAGTAGTCGATGGCATGGCCATCCAAACAGACTCTCTTAAAGCAGTTATGGCACGTAGAACGAGTTTAGAGCTTTTATTATCAAACCACCCTCAAGATTGTCTCACGTGTATAAAAAATCTTGACTGTGAACTACAAAGTCTTGCGCATGAAATGAACATCAAAGAAATTCACTATCCTGGTGAAAAGATGAGTCACCCACTCGATCTGACTTCTAAAGGGATTTCTAAAGACTCCAATAAATGCATTATGTGTCGACGTTGCATCACCATGTGCGATGAAGTACAAACAGTTGGGATTCTCAGTCCGCTTAAACGAGGCTTTGATGTGGTCGTCGCTACAGCATTTCATCTTGACATGGATCAAACAAGTTGCACGTACTGTGGTCAATGTGTATCCGTTTGCCCAACCGCGGCTCTAGCAGAAAAGAACGATACGCCTAAAGTATGGCGCGCATTAAATCATCCCGAAAAACATGTCGTCGTGCAAATAGCCCCAGCAGTTCGGGTTGCTTTAGCTGAAGCTTTTGGCTTCCCACCTGGAGAAATTTCAACGGGGAAAGTTGTTGCGGCACTGAAACGACTTCGTTTTGATACGGTGATCGATACAAACTTTGGGGCAGACTTAACAATCATTGAAGAAGCCCATGAACTAGTCCATCGTATTGAGAACGACGGTCACCTACCCATGTTGACATCGTGTTGCCCCGCTTGGGTACAATTTATCGAGCATCAATTTCCTGAGTTATTGGATGTGCCCTCATCGTGTAAGTCACCACAACAGATGGTGGGTGCACTTACAAAAAGTTATTATGCCGAACAA
>SKGI01000015.1 GCA_007117555.1 Candidatus Izemoplasma sp.
AATACGGCGATGTGTTCTTTGAAGACAATACATTCTTTGGCACTTACACCAATGAAGAAATCGATGCTGGCCAAGCGATGAATGATATCGCCCGCTATCTTGGTGCTTTGTATCGCCAGGAAGGCTCAACAATCACAAGTATTGAATTTGCTGGCACATCATTCACTTGGAATGAAGCAGGCACACTGCTTGGTTCTAACTGGGAAGATGCTGAAGGGAACACTCTTGTTAGTGCGATTGTAGCGGCGTTTATTTCAGATGAAGACACGATTGAACTTACGCTTTCTGATGGCTTTAACAGCTTAAGCATTGCATTTGAACTCATCGTAGCGCTTGACATCGTCGATACAGCGATTGCTGCGGATGATTTTAACACACTTGTTGCGGCTGTCATCGAAGCGGAGCTTGTTGAAGCCCTTCGTGGCGAAGGTCCCTTTACTGTCTTTGCCCCAACGGATGCAGCGTTTACGGCATTATTAGAAGCGCTTGATGCAACCCCAGAAGAATTGCTAGCGCGTGAAGATTTAGCAGATATCCTACTATACCACGTTGTTGCGGGTGAATTTAGTGCTGAAGCGGTCCTTGACTTAGCCTCAGACGGTCCCGTTGAAGTTGCAACACTTGGTGGTGCAACCATCACAATTAGTGTCGAAGATGGCAACGTGTTCATCAATGAATCGCAAGTCATCGTACCCGATGTCTTTGCGACCAATGGTGTTATTCATGTCATTGATAGTGTTTTGCTTCCACCAGTCGAAGTTGATCAAGAGTAATTAGTATTCAATATATTTTGAGCGCCCTGTCAATCAAAAGGGCGCTCTTTTAATACAACGCAGTTAGCGAGTTTGTTTTGTCAATAAGTTGAAAATTGGTGTAGACACGTTATAATGGGTCTAAGTTGCTTCGATGATTAAGCAACACAACAGTTCTCTTTTCGGTGATAGAAAGAAGGTAAAAAAATGACACCATTACAACTCGATACATTTTTGCAGTTTAAGTACCCTGGTATGCTCCAAGTGTCGCCGGATGGTCGACACTTTGGATTTGTTGTTGCCAAAGCAAATCTCGAAAAAAACCACTATGAACATACTTTAATGGTCCATGATGGTTCGAAAGTGATTGCGCGTCGCGCATTAGGTAAAAACAATCAATATCTATTCACTGACGATAAAAAGATGCTTCTAAATTTACAAAAAAATAAAGCCGAACACAAAGCTTTGAAAGAACAATATCGTCAGAGCCATTATTGGCTCGATCTTGAAACACGAAACTTTACTAAAGCTTTTGATTTGCCTTTTCCTGCCTCATTAGAGCGTCATGTTTCAGGTGATTGGGTTTTACTGTCAGCTCAGCTGACTGAAGCAGATCATGCCTTATATGAAGCCGATCACAAAAGCCGCGAAGCGTATATTGAACAAAAGACGCTAAATCAAGCTTACGAAGTCATTGAACACTTGCCATACCAGTTTAATGGTCGTGGTTTTATCACGGATTTGAAAAAACAACTCTTTCTTTTTAACACCAAGACACAAACGCTTAAACGGCTTACCACGAAAGCCCGTTCGATTGGTGTTTTTACGCTTTCTGAAGATAAAAAAGTCGTCTATTATACTGCACAAGATTCCCAACCAGTCATGACGATGACCGCACCGATTTATGCGTATGACATACAGACAGGCGAAGAAAGCACAGTGTATGCAAAAACAGATTACAGTATTCTTGCGCTCATTGAGATGCAAGGTGTATTAATCGCCGCGGCTCGAAACATGAAGACGTACGGTATGAACGAAAATCCTGACTTTTTCAAAGTTGAAGCGCAGCGATTTGAGTTACTTGCGAAACACGGTGAATCGCTTGGCACAACGGTAGGTTCAGATGTGAGATTGTTAGGGAATCAAACAGCGGCTGTGCATCATGGCGTATATTATTTTACAACGACCATCGATGATCATAGCGAGTTAAGAGCCCTTTACCTTGATGGTCGGATGGAAACTGTTTGGGTCATGGATGGTAGTATTGATGGTTATGTACCGTATCAGTCAGGTGCTCTAATCGTTGGCTTGAAAGATCAAAATTTGCAAGAAATATATTATCTTGACACACAAAAAACAACACTCAAACCGTTATCAAGACTGAATCGTTCAACATTAAAACCTTATTATGTCGCAAAGCCTAAAGTGATTGAAGTAAAAGCGCCTACCCATACAGTAAAAGGGTTTGTGCTGTTACCCGAAAACTTCGATAATAAAAAGCGCTATCCAGCCATTTTAAATATACATGGTGGACCCAAAACGGTATATGGACAAGTGTATTATCATGAAATGCAACTGTGGGCGAATCAAGGTTATGTTGTTTTCTTTGCCAACCCTAGAGGTTCAGATGGTAAAGGGAATGCTTTTGCGGACATACGGGGTTTATACGGCAGTATTGACTATGAGGATTTGATGACTTTTACAGATCAAGTTTTAATATCTTATCCAAACATTGATGAAAGTCAACTGTTTGTGACAGGTGGGTCTTATGGTGGTTTTATGACGAACTGGATTGTCGGTCATACAAACCGTTTTAAAGCAGCGGTGACCCAACGTTCGATTTCTAATTGGTTATCATTTTATGGGACATCTGATATTGGGTATTACTTTGCGCGGGATCAAGTGGATGGCCATCCGCTTGATGACCGAGATAAGCTTTATCATCAATCCCCCATCAAGTATGCTCAATCCGTAAAAACACCGTTACTGTTTATCCATGCCGATCAAGATCATCGCTGTCCAATCGAGCAAGCGCAACAGTTTTATGCTATTCTTAAAACACAAGGCGTGGACACGAAACTTGTTTGGATTAAAGAAGAAAACCATGAGTTGTCTCGTTCAGGAAAGCCACAGGCGCGTATTAAGCGGCTTAAAGAAATCACCGAGTGGTTTGAAAAATATACCGCATCACAAGAAAACGGATCAGTCTAGCACGGTTTTTCGTAGTTGTCTTGCATCCTACTGACTGTTCTATGTAACTGTCTTCAATGGCTTCAAATTTATCAAATAATCCCCTATAATGTAACTACACGTATCTTTATTTTGCATTATCACAATAGGAGGCGTTACCATGCGTTTTAAAACAATTATTCCTCATTGGATTCGCCGGATT
>SKGI01000128.1 GCA_007117555.1 Candidatus Izemoplasma sp.
TTCTTTTTAGATCTCTTAAACAGTAAGCCCTTCTCAGTACATAACGAACCGGTTGCCTATATGATGCTTTATATTTTGTTGTTGTCAAATGGGTATCGGTGTCTCCATTTGTATAGTTTTTTCGAATCCCTTGTGAAAAATCAAGACAAGTTTATCAACCATATCAAACAAGCCTCTTTAAACTGGAGCGAAGGCTTATCGAATCCAATGGGATTACATCGCTTTATACTGCAACGTCTACTAGAAGCCTATCGCGCTGTAGAGTATGAAGTGCGAAACTATACGTTTGATCAACAAACTAATAAATCTGATTATATTGAAAACACCATCAACAAACTTGAGGAAGTCTTTAGTAAACAAGACATTCGTCGCCTTCATCCAACCATATCGGATTCAACGATCAATCGAACATTGGTGCGGATGCGTGATGAAAAGAAAATTCGACCGCTTGGTACGGGTCGAAGCGCAAAGTGGATGAAGCTTTACCCAAGTACGAAAAAAACGAATATTTTCGAGCAAATGAAAATGAAAGTGTGAGCCTGCAAACTAGGCAAGCGAGCGACTGATTGAGGATGTGACACAATGCATGTAGAGTTAACGATTAAGACATTGATTGAAAAAGCCCTAAAACAGATGCCACTCGATACATGGCCAGATGTTGAGATAGAAGTGCCAAATGATTCGACCCATGGTGATTTTGCGACAAACATTGCCATGAAACTCGCCCGTGTTTTGCGAAAAGCGCCGCTGGTAATCGCAGAAACATTGGTTGCGAACATACCAGAAAATAGCGTGATTAAGCATATTGAGATTGCTCGTCCTGGTTTCATTAATTTCCATGTGGATAAACGGATCTATCGCGATGTCATTCAAAAGATACTTGCTGCTGGGTCCGATTATGGGGCAAGCACACTTGGCGAAGCGCAACGTGTCAACATTGAGTTTGTGAGCGCCAATCCCACAGGTAGTCTACACATTGGTCATGCACGCGGTGCAGCGGCAGGGGATGCGTTGGCTCGGATTATGCAAAAAGCTGGCTACGATGTAACACGTGAGTTTTACGTGAACGATGCCGGTAATCAAATCAACCAACTTGTTCGTTCTATTGACGTCCGTTACCGCCAACAGCTCGGTGAATCCGTTACGATGCCAGAAGATGGTTACCATGGCGCTGAGATTATCCAATTAGCGCAAAAAATTATCGAGCAGCACGGAAAACGCTTTTTAACTGAAGCGGGTACAAATTATTTCCGAAAATTCGGTGTGGATCATCTTCTCGCCGCGTTACGAGAAGATCTTGAAACGTTCCGTGTCCATTTTGATGTTTGGTTTAGTGAAGCGACTTTGTATGAAAGCGATGCCGTAAAAAAGACCATTGACCAACTCAAAACTGCCGGACATACCTATGAACAAGAGGGGGCTGTATGGCTAAAAACCACTGATTATGGTGATGAAAAGGATCGCGTCATTATCAAAAGCGATGGCTCATATACGTATTTAGTGCCTGATATTGCCTATCATGCGGATAAGCTTGCTCGAGGCTTTGAGCAGTTAATTGACATTCTTGGCGGGGACCATCATGGCTATGTGCCACGTTTAAAAGCGGCCATTCAAATGGTGGGCGGTCAAGAACATGCGCTCGAAGTTGAGTTGTTACAAATGGTCAAAGTCTTACAAAATGGCGAAGAACTCAAAATGAGCAAGCGCAGTGGTAAAGCCATTACTTTGCGTGATTTGATTGATGAGGTAGGGGTTGATCCAATTCGTTATTTCTTTGCCATGCGCAGTCTGAACACACATATGGAACTTGACCTCGATCTTGCCCTAAAAGAAAGCAACGAAAATCCTGTTTTTTATGCACAGTATGCCCATGCACGCATCGCTAGTATTCTTCGTAATGCAGCCGAAAAGTCTTTATCACCTAGTTTAGACAAACCGTATCAGTTTGAGACTTTACAAAGTGATAAAGTGCTTGAGTTGCTTGCTGTTTTGGCCGATTATCCAGCGACAATCGAACGGGCTGCGCAAAAACGGCTGCCTCATAAAGTGACACAGTACATACAACGTTTAGCTCAAGCTTTCCATGCGTTTTATGCCGCGGAAATGGTACTATCAGACGATCCGCTAGCGACCGAAGAACGTCTTGTTATGTTACATGCAGTGAAAATTGTCATGCAAGATGCGCTTGAACTTGTCGGTGTTGAAGCGAAAGAGCGTATGTAAAGTTGCTTATCGATTCGATTCAGAAAGGATGAAAACGATGAACTTATACGATTATGTTAAAAATGTACCCGATTTTCCTGAGAAAGGCATTCAGTTTAAAGATATTACCCCACTGATTGGGGATGGGGAAGCTTTTCGTTATGCGACACATCGGTTTGCGGAATTTGCCCAATCCGTGAAAGCTGATGTCATCGTTGGACCTGATGCACGTGGTTTCATATTCGGTGCACCCGTCGCCACCCATCTTGGTTTAGGGTTTGTTCCAGTTCGTAAACCAGGTAAATTGCCCCGTCAAACTTTGACTGAGACTTACAGTTTGGAATATGGCACAAATGCCTTATCTTTACATGAAGGCGATATTCAACCTGGTCAAAATGTTCTGATTGTTGATGATTTACTTGCGACGGGTGGTACGATTAAAGCGACGATGAACTTGATCGAGCGCAGTGGTGCAAACGTGGTAGGTCTTGCTTTTCTGATTGAACTCAAGTTTCTTGAGGGTCGTGCGAAACTGCCGAAAGCACCCATTTTAACTTTACTCGAATATTAAGTTCTTCTTGAGGAGGTGTCTTCATGTCGGTTGTCACTTATGAAACCTTCAAAAAGCAACTGATGCAATACATTGACGATCCGGCGGATCTTAAGAAGATTGATGCAGCATATCAATTTGCCCTTGAGCACCACGCGGGTCAAAAGCGTCGTAGCGGAGAAGATTATATTGCACATCCTACGGCTGTCGCAACTATTTTAAGTGAATACCAGACTGACCCGACCACCATTATGGCCGGGCTTTTGCACGATTGCATTGAAGATACATCCGCATCATTTGAAGACATTAAGACGACGTTTGGTGAAGAAGTCGCCTTACTTACTGAAGGGGTGACAAAGCTCGGTCAGTATAAGTTTAAA
>SKGI01000089.1 GCA_007117555.1 Candidatus Izemoplasma sp.
CAGAGGAGGCGATACCATTAAAAATCCCTTTAAAGCGACGACGAGACGTTTGAAATGGGCCAGGAGAGTACGCGTTCTAGCGACCATCGGCGCCATCATTAGCACCTTTTTTGTCGTGGCTGGCTATGATGCGCGCACTGTTTTAGTCCCGCTTGCAGTGGTCATTTTATTTGGTGTTATCATGCAACTGGCCATCCATACCGAGAATCGTACCAAAAATACGTTTAAGACAACAGTATTGACAGATTATTTAGCCGAACACTTTGAAGAACTGACGTTGAACATTAAAAAAGGTCTTCCAAAAGATACGGTGCTTAAAACTAAGTTTTTAAACGAGACTGATACGTATCGTTCATACGATCATTTATCCGGCACCATCGATGGCATTGCGTTTGAGTCAGCAGATGTAGTATTAAAAGCGTATAAAGCAGGTTTTTTAGGACGGTCTGGTTTTGGAAAATCGACGACCATAACTTGGAATAAGCAAGGCGATCATACAGAAAAAAATGTCCGAAAAAAAGGCCGCTTGAAAACCTATTTTCATGGCCGGGTATTTGTGTTTGATTTTCATAAACAAACTCAAGACACGGTGCTCGTCTATGAACACTTCAACTTTAAAAAGCGCGCGGACTTTCACCGTGTGAAAGTTGAAGGGGTTACATTCAATGAATTATTTACGATTTATGCGACGAACAAACAAACGGCGTTTTATATCTTGACACCGCATTTTATGGAGATATTACTCAAACTTGAAGCGGATCATCCTGGTGAACTTGGCTTTGCCTTTTCAGAAGGGAAATTATATTTTGTCATCCATCACGGCTGTGATACCTTCCCGATGAAACCGATTCGAAAAGGCAAACCCCATGCGATGACTTTATTTAAGCGCGATGTTGAGAAACTATATGATTTGATCCATGACTTGAAACAAAATGATCATATCGTTTAAATAATGATCTTAAATGTCGAAAACAGGGTTAAGGTCTTTAACGCACAAAACATTTGCATTGACTTATCGGTCTATTTGCAGTAAACTACCGCTATCAAACAGCTTTTTATACATAAAGAGGTTGATACAATGCGTAATGTTTTAACCATTCCTAATAGTCTCAGTTTATCAAGGCTCATCTTTTTGCCCTTGCTCTATTTTTTCTTATGGCGTGAACAACTGATCTTGTTTTTTGTGGCGTTTACGATTCTTGGCTCGACAGATTTCCTTGATGGTTATTTAGCGCGTAAATGGAATCAAGTCAGTCGTTTAGGCAAGGTACTGGATACGATTGCCGATATGTTCTTTTATATATCTGTGGCGTATTTCCTTTACTATTTATATCCGCAAGCCATTTTATCAAATCGTTACTTTTTGATCGCCGCGTTCACAGTCTATGGCTTGAGTTTTCTCATTCCACTCATCCTTTATAAACGTGCGTATACTTTGCATACGATGATTTTACGCAGCAACGCAGTGTTAGTTTTCTTTATGATGTTGTTATCTTTTATGATGAATACTACGCTGTTACTCAGTTTAGTTTTAATTGTCTTTATTATTGGTTTTCTTGAAGAAATCTTAATTTTCATTCGCTTTGGTCCAGTCGATCAAGATACGACTTCTTATTTTGCGGTCAGCTTAGAGCGACGCTTGAAAGTTTGGATGCTTGATTCATCCGTATTCCAACGACTTAAACAGTATCGTAAAACCCAATCAAACAAGTAATAAGCTTAAGGCGCTCAAGTGGCGCCTTTTTTGATGCATGTCTGTCTAATGAGTTTGACGTAATGTAGCGTGTTTTTCATAGTCGTTATGTACATACGTTAATATACAGGCTATCCTACAGTAAACTGGCTGAATCGCAGCTGATTTAGAATAGACTAGTTGACTCGCAGGCTATGCATGATGGTGTCTCGAGTCTTTTTTGTATCAAGGCTATGCACACCGTGCACATGCTTAGAACCGATACTATTGAAAGGATTAATTAGGATGCCTAAAATGCGTGTTTTATGGGTATGTATTGTCAGTTTAGTGTGTTTGTTAAGTGCGTGCAAACCAACCAACCGTTCGATGGAAAATGAAGCAGAAGCGGCTTTACTTCAGTTGATGCAGTTCTTGGAGACAGACACGTTTTCGATTAGGACGATTGATTGGTGGGTCGTACCTGGTATGCGCGACAAGCAAGAAATTTATACACTTTATATCGTTTATCACCTTGATTCACCCGATGTTACGCCAGTTGAGAACTTTTTGTTTGCGACGCGTTATTCTTTTTCAGCCAACCCTTATTCAATCGTAACCGCAGCGCTTGATGCCGATCACTACGCAATGTTAATGACCTATCATCAAATGGATCAACACCCAAACGGCACGTACGATCAACGAACGATTGACCGTTTATACACTAAAGCTCAAACAGCGTATCAAGCGTTTGATTAAGGTGCCTTCTAAAGGCGCTGAACCGTTTTGATTTTATATTCACAACTTTGAAAGACTATGATAAAATTGATAGGAGTCGTGTCATAACGTGATCGTTATTATTGGGTTGACCGAACTTAGTGACCTGACGATTTGAGCACGACGCACTTTATACTTTAAGGAGTTTACGGATGATGAAAAGAAACGTGTTATTAGGCTTGATGGGATTGTTTATTTGGCTCGTACTTGCGTGTAATGGCACCCAAGCACCGACTGAACCACCGGAAGATCCTGTAATCGAACTTGATGAGTACATCCTCGATTTACTTGTGGTTGCCCAACAAGAAGTCTTGTACAAAATGATGCCTTATACCATTGAAAGTGCCGCCCATGTGACGCACATCTTACCAAAAGATACGCTTGAACTAGACAACACCTACACCGATGTGACGATTGTGGGTATTGCGGTGCATGCCGTCATTCATGCGGAAGACACGCTGTGTAAAACATTTGAGAAAGATTTGGTATTACATGAAGAGTCAGTTATCTATGAAGCGTTGCGTTATCGTAGTGAAGCATGTTTAGGTGAGACCTTTCTCAATACAACCATCTATGTAGAAAACACACTGCAAATACCAGGCCAACCGCTCACAGTTGAGACCTACCACCGTTTCCCAACACTTGGGCTGATTGAATCGGCTCAAACGGATAG
>SKGI01000087.1 GCA_007117555.1 Candidatus Izemoplasma sp.
CACCGGTAAGATTGGGCCAAATATTTCTTCTTGCATAACCGCATCTTCCCAGTTGACATCACGCATGATCACAGGTCCCATCAAACGTTTATCAGGGTCCATAGCCCCTTGATAAACGACCTTTTCACTATCAATTAAACCACTTAAACGTTCGTAGTGTCGTTGATTGATAATATGACCGTAAGACGCTTGGTCAGGGTAAAATGCTTTAAGTGTTTCTGTGAGTGCCGCAATCATTTTTGCTTCAACATCTTTGTGGACTAAGAGATAGTCAGGTGCAATGCATGTTTGACCCGCATTGATCCATTTCCCAAAGGCTATGCGTCTTGCGGCAACATCAAATTTAACGTCTTGATCAATAATCGCCGGACTTTTCCCACCGAGCTCTAGTGTAACTGGCGTTAAATGTTTTGCGGCGGCTTCATAGACAATTTGACCTACCCGTGTGCTACCTGTGAAAAAAATATGATCAAAAGGAACTTTTAAAAGTGATGCAGTCGTTTCGACGCCCCCCGTCACCACCGCTACGAGCTCTGGTATGAAAATATCTTCAAGTAATCGCTTGATGACTTGTTCCGTCGCACTTGGAAACTCACTTGGTTTAACAATGACGGTATTGCCTGCAGCTAAAGCACCAATAAGCGGTTCAATCACAAGTTGAAACGGATAATTATAAGGGCCGATAATCAGTACTTGACCCAGTGGTTCATAACGTGTGTAACTGCGGGTAAACAAATGATAAAAGGGTGTTTTAACTTTTTTCTTCTGCATCCATTTACGTAAATACTTCATCGTTTTACGAATCGAGTGTAAACAAAACCCAATTTCTGTCGCATACGCTTCAAAAGAAGATTTGTTTAAATCTTCGCGTAAAGCAGCTTCTATTTGATCCTCATAGGCGACAATACCATCATATAAATTTTGAAGCGATTTAATTCTCGCGCTGTAAGATTGTGTTTCACCACGCATAAAATAGGCTTTTTGTGCCGAAACTAGTGCTTGCATCATAAAACCTCCTATTCAGGATAAATCATTTTCTTAGTGATGCCGCCGTCGATTACTAATGTTTCACCATTGATGAAACTACTTTGTTCATCAAGCAAAAAGACAATCGCGCGCACAATATCTTCTACGCGACCTACGCGTTGCGAAGGATGAAAAGTATGATCAAGATTGCGAATCGCCTGTTGACCTGTATCAATCCAACCTGGCGCAACGGCATTGACGGTAATATGATATTTCGCAAGCGAAATCGCCAAATTATGTTTCATCGCTTCAATCGCGCCCTTTGAACAAGCATAAGGCAATGTGTCCACTTCACTCATAAAAGCACGTGTTGAACTTAATAAAACAATTCTACCATACTCACCAAGATACTGCATGGCATAGGCTTTCGCTAACATTGCGGAAGCTTTGACATTGACATCAAGCGCTTTTGACAAACTGTCAAGTGTTAAATTCTCAAATGAGACTGAATCGGCTTCAGAGGCGTTGAGTACTAAGCCATCAATAAGACGCGTATGCGAACGTGCACGCTCGAACATCTCTTCAAGACGATCTAAGCGACTAAGATCGCCATGGACGAAATGATAATGGCCTGTTAAAGGATCTTTAGGTGTGACTTTATCGATGTTGATCACACGGTGTCCATCAGCTAACAAACGCTTGACAAGACCTAGACCGATACCACTCGACCCACCTGTAATTAAATAACTTTTCATGATAATGTCCCCCTTATACTTTAAGCTTTAACGCGATACACAGATTTTTTAACCCTACCTTACTACTCTACTTATAGTTTAACATGAACGGTGAATGGATGCTATTGAGTCTTAAAGCCTTTGCGAAGAACTTGTTGACCATAATGGGCGTTGATTTGTTTTAATACTGTTTGCACTGTATCTTCTTCAGGTTCGGTGATGGGTGCATCAAATAAGTTAAGCTGCTTAAAGAGCATGGCTTGTTGCTCAAGATTCGATACACTCACACCAATAAGATGAACGGGCTGATCGCGATAAAGTTCATCAAAAAGAAATTCAACTGTTTCATGAATCGCAAGGGCATCATTGGTGTGATATGGCAAGGAAAAATGACGCGATTGTTGCGTGAAGTCATTGAAACGTATTTGCACCATAACCGTTTTACACGCCAAAGTTTGGTTGATCAATCTCTCAATAACGGTATCCGTTAATGAAGCCAATTTTTGCACCATATCGTCATAAGCGTGCAAAAAACCTTCATAGGTGCGCGAATTGCCAATACTATGGACGATTTCTGCTTTAGTTGGGTCAAGTTGCCGGGTATCCTCTCCCCAAGCACGACCGATATAAAGATCAGTTTGATTGCCAAGAAACTTACGCAAGCGCTCAACATCTTCGAAATTCGCAAGGTCTTGAATTTTTTGGATACCTAGAAGTTTGAGATTCGGTACGGTTTTCTTCCCGATTCCATGCATAGCTTCTATAGGTAAGGGCCACATTTTTTCTTGTACATCACGTTTTCTAAGCACCGTAATGCCAAGCGGTTTCCGCATATCCGATGCCATCTTTGCCAAAAACATATTTGGGGCAATACCAATCGATGCTGGTAACTGATGTTTCGTGTAAAGCGTTTTGATGATTGACTCTGCGCGTTTGACAGGATGCGCGCCTTCTAGCGCATCCGTCATATCAAGATACGCTTCATCGATGCTTGCGGGTTCAACACGATCAGTTAATGTCCGTAAGTAAGTGAAAAATTTCTGACTCATTTCTTCATATAATGCAAAATTAGGCGGCACTACTTGAAGATTAGGACACAATTTTTTCGCTTCAAATACCGACATGGCGCTGCGAACTCCAAATTGTCTTGCCACATAGTTCGCAGTCGTCAAAATACCGCGTTCTGTATTTTTGCCAATGCCAATCGGCACATTTTTTAAAGCTGGATTCATCGCTTCTTCACAACTAGCAAAAAAAGCATTTAAGTCAATATGGAAGATGATTTGGTATTTTTTCATGTGATATCTTTCCTTTTAAGCCAATATACTGTATAATATGATAAGCGAAAGTCAAGATTTGAGGTGAGTGAAATGCCGACAAGCAGAAAACGCTCGAAAAAGCGGACAATCGAGCAACC
>SKGI01000058.1 GCA_007117555.1 Candidatus Izemoplasma sp.
GGTCCGCAGAAACACGGTGAAATGACATTGGATGTCCCTGAATCACTAAGCAGCACTGTGCATCTTGAAGTTTTCGAAGGCCGTACATGCGTCTATGAAGGTTCGAGTAACGCGGCAGGTTTTGAGTGGATGTATCAAAAAACAAGTCAAAGGAGTTTATGATGAAAACAATCACATTAAACAATGGTAACTTGATTCCACAAATAGGTCTTGGCACATTCCGTAGTCAAGATAACGCGGCTTATGAAGCCGTTAAACATGCGCTTAAAGTAGGCTATCGCCACATTGACACCGCTGCAATTTATGGAAATGAAGCGGAAGTTGGCCGGGCTATTAAAGACAGTGGCATCGCCCGTGAAGAGGTGTTTATTACATCTAAAGTTTGGAACGAAGACCAAGGTTATATGGCCACAAGGCGTGCTTTAAAACGCTCGCTTGAAAAACTTGATCTAGAGTATCTTGATCTATATCTAATTCATTGGCCTAAAACGTATGCGAGCAGTGCGGAAACGTACAAGGCACTTGAAGACTTATACGAAGAAGGTCTCATTCGAGCCATAGGTGTCTCAAACTTTAGCTTCCACCATTTAGAACATCTATTTGCGACAGCCAACATCATGCCGCAAGTTAACCAAGTCGAATGTCATCTATATCTTCAAAACGAAAAATTGCTCAATTTTTGCCGGATGCATGGCATTCATCTTGAAGCGTATGCACCCTTGATGTCATCGCATGTTAAAGAGCTTCTTCAAGATGAAGTGTTACAAAAACTAGCAAGAAAATATCATAAAACAGCTGCACAAATCGCTTTACGTTTTTTGATTGAGCGCGAATTCATCATCCTTCCTAAATCAGTGACCCCAGCGAGAATTGAAGAGAATGCCGCGATCTTTGATTTTGAGCTCTCTGATGAAGATATACATACTTTGCGTAAGCGCAATCGAGGCCGGCGCTATTTCCCTGATCCAGATAACATCGGTTTCTAACAAGCAGCATGATTCTTACTAATGCCAAACTAGGCAAGCATGCGTTTTGCGTCATGTTTAAATTATGGTATAATGTTAGTATCATAGATTTTCTTTTAAAAGGAGGGTTTATCAATGGGTTTGTTTAAACGCTTGTTTCAGAAGAAGAGTGACGAAAAGGTTGAAAGCCAATCAGCAATCGTCGAAACAGAAACCGATGATATTGAAGAACTAAAAGAAGACGCACGTAATTTAACGCTTGAAGATGTTGAAAAAGAAATTGACAAAGTGACAACTAAAGATGCGCTTGCTACTGCACAAAAAAAGGAGTCTAAAGTAAAAAAAGACCCTGAAGTGGAAACAACAGACAAAAAAGCGGTACGTTATCATATCAAAAAACATGAAAAAGGCTGGCAAATTATTGCCGAAGATGTTGAGCGCGCCTATCGGGTATTTGACACACAAAAAGAAGCGATTGATTATGCCAAAGAAAATGACTTGGATTATTTACTGTATCGTGTTGATGGAACACTGAGACAATAAGTAAGCCTACTACGGTAGGTTTTCTTTTTACGACTGGATATGACAAAGTGTCATAAAGGAGGGATTGCATGCCCAAAACGACATTTGAGCAACTGTCACAAGCTAAGCGTACATCGATTCAATCTGCAATCGAGGCTGTATTTCTTAGTAAACCCACCTCAAAAATTACGGTGAGTGATATTGTCCGCGAAGCTGAAATTCCACGCGGTAGCTTTTATCAATACTTTGAAGATCTTGACGATGTGTTTAACTACTTGTTTGATACAGCAATCCATGCGTATGAAGCGGAAATTCTTTCACGTGTACGCGATCAAAATCATACGGTGTTTTCATACTTGCGTGTATCTTTTGACCGTGATTTAATCTTTTTAACGCAGTTTCCTTATCAAAAGATTTTGACCAAGTTTTTTAGTAGTCCAGGTCATCATGGTTTAACGTATGAAGATTATATGAAACGCCGTGACACGTTCTTTGATACACTTTTATCCCATCTTGATACGACCATTTTCAAAGGTCTTGAACCGACACGGATAAAAAAACTATATTTCTTCATTATTCAGTTTAAGATGCAAACGTTACAAGGTGTTTTAAAACAAAAACAAAATCACGATGAAGCGAAACAACATTATGAGTGGTTTCTAAGCTTAATAGAAACCGGTTTACAGGAGATGAATAAAGATGCGTAACATTTTTCGCTTAATGCGTTATGCTTTCCGCTATAAAAAGCATATGGCAATTGCAATATTTACGATGGTTGTGCAAGTTGCCGTTGGTTTTTACATACCTTATATCATGCAAAGTATTATTGATGAAGCTTTGCCGCAACAAGCACTACGTGATGTTGTTTTGCTTAGTTCAATCATGCTTGGACTAGCTCTAATGGGCATGCTGGGTGGGATATTCAATACGTACAGTTCTCAATATATTGCCCAACATGCAAGTGCAGAACTACGACTGGATCTTTTCAATAAAATCCAAACCTTATCCTTTAAGAATATTGACCAATTCAAGACGAGTCGACTGATTACAAACGCAACGAATGACATCGTCCGCGTGCAAATGTTTTTCACGATGATGTTGCGGATTATCATTCGGGCACCGATGATGATTGTTGTTGGTTTGTCACTCGCTATTTGGACGAATGTCCAGCTTTCAGGTGTCTTTTTTATCACCATTCCTATTTTAGTTATATCGATTTTGATTATTATGCGTTTTGCGTATCCACGCTTTAAGAAAGTTCAAGTCGCTTTAGACGACTTAAACAATGTGGTGCTTGAAAATGCCAATGCTCCGCAAGTAATTAAATCGTTTGTCTCACAGCCCCATGAAAAAGAACGTTTTGAACGCGTCAATGATAATTATCGGCAAGTCAACACAAGTGCTGAGGCGGTCATGGCATTTGCGGAACCTGTCATTATGCTAATCTTTAATCTAGGTGTCGCCTTGATTTTGTTATTTGGGGCGTTCTATTTCCAACAAGGTCCCATTGATGCTCCGGCA
>SKGI01000143.1 GCA_007117555.1 Candidatus Izemoplasma sp.
ATTAGACGCATTGCCTGAGTTAGCACGCCAACAATTCACCGATACGTTAACGGCGCAACTTGACCCTTCCATACAAGATGCATTTAATGACGCATTTCTAAATTGATCCGCTCGCACCGACTACGGTGCGGGTTTTTGTTTGAAATGCTTTTGTTTTGTCCATAAAACCGCTATAATATTTGTGAAAGAAAAGGTGATTGTCATGGAAAATAAACATTTTATTCGTACCATTATTGAAGAAGACATCAAATCAGGCAAGCATGCCTTCCCCATCACCCGCTTCCCACCTGAACCCAACGGCTTTTCACATCTGGGTCATGCCCGAGCCATCATTATGAATCATGCACTTGCGGAAGATTACGGTGGCTATTTTAACTTGCGGTTTGATGATACAAACCCGATTAAAGAAGACACCCTCTTCGTTGAGGCGATGCAAGCCGATATTGCTTGGTTAGGCTGTCATTGGAAAAATTTACTTTTTGCGAGTGATTATTTTGAAACGATGTATCAACGCGCGATGGTGCTCGTTGAAAAAGGTCTAGCCTATGTGTGCGACTTAACCGCTGAAGAAGTCCGTCAAACACGCGGTGACTTACGGACACCAGGGCAAGAAAGCCCGTATCGCAATCGCTCAATCGCAGAAAACAAAACCTTGTTTGAAAATATGCGTGCCGGTCACTATCCGGATGGAACCCGTACTCTACGCGCTAAAATCGATATGGCGAGTCCGAACATGAACTTGCGCGATCCCGTCATTTACCGTATCCAACGTGCACACCACCACCGCACAGGCGATGATTGGTGTATTTATCCGATGTACGACTTTGCCCACCCGCTTGAAGATGCCATTGAAGGCATCACCCATTCACTTTGTAGTCTTGAGTTTGAAGACCATCGCCCGATTTATGATTGGTTTGTCAAACATACGGATATGCCAAATGTCCCAAGACAAATTGAGTTTGGCAAGTTGATGCTTGCCGATCAAGTGACTGGAAAACGTCATATTAAAAAACTTGTCGATGCGAACTTAGTCGATGGGTGGGATGATCCACGTTTGATTACGTTGAGTGGGTTGCGTCGCCGCGGGGTGCCAGCGCAAGCAATTCACCGGTTTATTCACGCGTTAGGGTTACCTAAATCACAAGGCGATACCGACATCCACATGTTTTATGAGTATGTGCGCGATTATCTCGGTGAAACCGCAAGACGGATTCACGGTGTGCTAGACCCCATTAAAGTGGTTATCACCAATTATCCTGAAGAGACACCAGAAATGCTCGAAGCACCTTTTCATAGAGACGTCCCTGAACTTGGCGTGCGCAAAGTCTATTTTGGTAAAGAGCTTTACATTGAGCGTGATGACTTTATTGAAGAAAAACCAAACAAGAAATGGAAAAGATGGGCACTCGGTCTTGAAGTGCGCTTAATGCATGCGTACTTTGTGAAAGCCAATCAAGTCATTAAAGACGATCAAGGACGGATTACAGAAATCCACGCCACTTACGATCCAAAGACACAAAGTGGGTCAGGCTTTAATGATCGTAAACCCAATGGCACCATCCATTTTGTTGAGGCGCAAACAGCTAAAGCTGTGGAAGTACGACTGTTTGAATCCCTTCTCAACCCTTCTGAAAATCCAAAAGCCACTTTTGAAGAACGTCTGAATCCAAACTCACGTCAAGTCATTCAAGGGTTCATTGAAGGCGATGTCAATCCAAAGCCTCATGAAGCCTTTCAATTCACTCGCCTTGGCTACTTTGCCCTAGATCCAGATAGTCGAGAGGATGCGTATGTCTTTAACCGAGTCGTTGAATTAAAATCGTCATTTAAACCACATTCTAAAAAATAAATAAGCGAAACCTCTTGCAATATTATGAATATCGTGTATTATGATAAAGGAACTTAAACGCACTGACGTAATTTGTAAGAACCGGACAATCCGCCCTCTTATAAGTTTCACGCACCGTTTAAGAAATTTGTAAGAAGGAGGAACACAACACATGACTGGTACTGTAAAATGGTTCAATGCCGAAAAAGGTTTCGGTTTCATCACTACTGATGAAGGTGTCGATGTATTCGCACACTACTCACACATCAACAAAACAGGTTTCAGAACGCTTGAAGAAGGCGAAAAAGTCGAATTCGAAATCGTCGAAGGCGCTAAAGGCCCTCAAGCTGAAAACATCACAACTCTGTAAGCTATGCGCTTATAACCCGTTGCGTCCGCGCAACGGGTTTTCTTTTGCAAATAAAGTCAGATGCACACCCCTAGGACAGCGTTTAGAGCCTAGGTTTTTTATTCGTGAAACGCTATTTTTTAAAGGGAAAATTTGGTATAATTGAAAAGGGTGAATCGTATGGATAAACTGCTTATTGGCTTGAATGAACCGCAAAAAGAAGCTGTACTCACAACCCGTGGGCCCGTCATGGCCATTGCGGGTGCAGGCAGTGGTAAAACCCGTGTGCTAACGCGTCGCATTGCACACCTTATTTATAATGAGCAGGTGCCGCATGAAAACATTCTCGCCATTACCTTTACGAATAAAGCCGCCAATGAGATGAAACACCGGATCGAAAGGTTACTCGGCATTCGGACACAGTCGATGTGGATTTCGACATTTCACAGTATGTGTGCGCGCATCTTGCGAGACCACATTGAACGGCTCGGTTATGATAAACGGTTTCAAATCATCGATGATGATGACAGTGTTGCGCTCGTCAAAACATTATTAAGACGGGCAAACATCGATGTTAAAATGGTCAATCCTAAAGCGCTCAAAAACCATATTATGAACTTAAAAAGCGACATTGCGGCTTTAGACGAGTATCCTGAACCACTTAAAACCTATCTTGAAACGATTTATCCCAACTATCAAAAATACTTGTTTGATAACCAATTGGTGGATTTTGAAGATTTGCTCGTTCTGACCATTGAGTTGTTAGAAAAACATGAAGATATTAGAAAGCATTACCATGCGCAATTTGATTATGTG
>SKGI01000022.1 GCA_007117555.1 Candidatus Izemoplasma sp.
AAAGATATGCGCGCTATTTAAAAGGATGACTAACCCGTAAAGCAACCAAATGTCACGGGTTGGAAACACGGGCAACGCCCACATAAACAAGATAAAACTGATGGTAATCATCAAACTTGAAAAGATTAAGTTGAAGGCGATTTTTGCCCAAGCCATCCATCGAGTATCACTTGGGGCAGTTTTAAGTAAAACAAACTCACTACCTTCTGTTGTAATGGCACTCGCACTCGCTGTATTTGAGGCAGTGACTAATAAAAGAGCGATAAAGACATTGAAAATCAGCACCAGCTGATTGCCTGTTGTGCTTCGGTCCATGCCCATGTAAATGGTGTTGAGTACAACCATGAAAAAAGGCAAGGTTATCAGAAGTGCATAATCACCAAGCAATTGATTGACACTGCGTTTAGCAATCAGCCACTCTTTGCGCAAAAAGGTCATAAATAAACTTTTCTCCTGACGGTTGGCCTTTATGTGCATTTTTTTAACGGCAAACTCCTGTGACTGACTTGCTAATTTAAAGTAAAGTGGCTTGGCAATGGCCATCACAGTTAACGCAAGTCCCGTGAGTGTCGCCAATAAAATCAAATAGTTCACGATGATATTAACCCCAAACAACATGTGCCCAATAACCGTGTAAATATGGCCATATGAAGCGCTTGATTGCATAATGAGTGTCAGTTGAATGATAAAACGGTTGTATAGCTGTACAATGCGAATTGGCGTAGGGATTTGACTCATAAGGTAGACCGTGACGCTAAACATTAGGCCGATAAAAATCATCGTTAAAATGAACGTCAAAATGTTTTTATTGGCTAAAAAATTGCGCAACATACTTAGCGGCATAGAAAGCAACGCCGCAAATCCGACTGAAAGGAGTGGCAAAATAATCACCATCGGAATCATATTCGCGTAATAGATCGGATGCAGTTGATTGACATAACCAAAGGCAAACAGTAGTGGGATGAGTACATAAAGATTTTTAATGAACTCATTCAGACTATAGACAATCAGCTTACTTAAGAATATTTCAGCGTTGTTGACAGGCAGTGCATGCAAGATTTGATTGTCGCGACTTTTATATAGATCGGTCATCAAACCGTTTGTCGCCGCGGCAATGCTCACTGTTTGCGTAATCAATAAAACAAAGATAATAAAGTAATTATTGACAGGAATAAACAAGATATTACCCATTACATGTAAAACAAGCGTCATCACAATGGTCATGAGCACTATGACTAAAGCGCGCAAAGCAACTCGGGCAATAAAGCGTTGTGAGCGCATATGCTTTAAGTCCATTTTATTGCTAAGCTGCATTAGACTGAGAACATACAATCGTTTAATCATATCGCACCTCTACTGCAAATCTTTCTTATTCTGCATGTAAAGGTCTTCTAGCGCAATATTAGACTGACGCAAAGCAACAAGCTCATATATGCCTTCAAGTTGACCGCGATTAATAATGGCAATCCGGTCACAAATCTTTTCAACGACTTCAATGACATGACTTGAAAAGAACACAATATTTCCTCGGTTAGCATGCTCACGCATCGTCTCTTTAATTAGATAAGCACTCGTTGGATCAAGCCCTGTTAACGGTTCATCTAAAATCCAAACACGCGGATCATGGATGAGTGATGCGATGACGGCTAATTTTTGCTTCATCCCATGAGAATAACTTTTGATTTCTTGATCAATGGCGTGCCTTAAAGACAACCGTTCAAGGTAATACTGCAAGCGTTCTTCACGGGTTTCTTCGTCGACTTCATAAAGATCAGCAACATAATTCACATACTCTCGACCTGTCAATTTTTCATACATTGCATGATTATCTGAAACATAGCCCATATGCCGTTTAGCATACAGTGCCTGGCTTTTAATGCTATAACCACACACGTCAATTTCGCCTTCAGTAATCGATTGAATACCGACAAGACACTTAATCGTCGTCGACTTTCCAGCACCGTTATGACCTAGAAAACCAAACACTTCACCTTGCTTAACTTCAAGTGAAAAGTTATCGACAGCTTTTGTGTTTGCGCGTCCATATGTTTTGGAGAAATTACGAATACTAATCATATGTTGACCTCCTAAGTTAACAGGTTCACTAATGGCGCGTCCTGCAAGCGCGTGCTTGAGTGCTATATGAGATTGTCTGAGTTCGCGCTGCTTTTGCACTAAAGCATGTTGGCGGTCAAAAGCAACAAAAAACGTATCATAAACATACCATCCCATAAACATTAAGAATATGAAAGCCATATAATAAAGACTTTGGAAAAGCGGAAAAAACGTAAAGGACAGGTCACGCCAAGCAAACGTGAACTGATAATCATACTGTAAGCGCCTTGCACCGAATAAATCTGTTAAGTGATCAGAATAGGTGAAAAAATAGTCAACAGAGTTGTGATAGTTCCTAAACCAAGCATTTAAAAATAGGACGGCCAAAAAGTACACTGAAAAGACTACAATCGCTTGGTACATATGTTTGAGTTGCGGCCGCGGGAAAACTTTTAATGCCACTGCAAGAATCGGAATAACAAAGGCGTAAAAATGATTATAACCAAAGTGAACAACCGCTAAACTATTTAAGTCTCCATCATAATTAGGCAATAATATGGCAGCTAAAGAACCGATAACGTTCGCAAAATAAGTAAAGTAGAAAAACTGTTCCTTGCGGAAGATAAACGCAATAAACATCAAAATAACCGCCATATTGCACAAGTGAAGCGGCAATCCTGCGACCCCTGAACGGGGTACATAGAAAAACTGCAGAACCGCTGCCACCACCATAAAGACGAGCGCCATTTCTTTAATACGTTGTGTTTGATTTCGAAAAATGAAGAAAAAGACAACCATGAACACAAAAGGTAAGCCAATAATTACGAGATGAATGCTGTTAAAATCAATCGGTGTCTCACCATAATTACCAAAAAGATTGTAAAGCAGTGCTTGGGGCATTAAAGCAACCATTGTCGCTATAAAAGCTGACGCACCGAGTAAAAGTGACTTATAAGACCATGATGTAAAACCTTGAATCAAAGCTTGATAAAACGCCAATATTGAAATTGCCAAAAATAAGGTTGATTCAAGTGCAAACTGCAAGCCTCGATAGCTGAGCCAACTAGCGCCTTCTTCTCCAATAAAGGCAATGAGATGACTATCATAAAAGATAATGTTCAATAGACTCACAAAGAGTCCAAGTGTTCCCATCAATAAGTATGCGAAACGATCTTTGAAAAATCCGCCTACCGCTAACCAAACATATAAAGTCACTGTTAACCAACGAAGCATAATGATCAAAAATGACAGCCCTACCGAAAAAAGCCATGTCTCAAACGCATCGCGATCGGTCACAATATCAACGGTAAACAAGTTGAATGTATCGTCGATAGCGTCATGGACATAAAGACGCATAACATAGACTAACAACAAAAAAGACGCCATATATTTTAAGAGTCGTCTTGAATCGAGTTTATATTGTCCAACAAGCCCAATGAGAAGCCCAGCAACCAACAAGCCTATCATACCCATAAGTATTTGGATCAAAACCATCGAATCACCTATCACATCAAGTTAATTAGCTTTGATTAATATGTGTAATAAACCATGTAAAACTTAAAAAATTATAGCACAAATCTAAACACTCGACAAGCTTTCTTTGACCATCTCCATAAATTGTATCGTAACATGCAAAAAAAATAAGCGGAGCATCCCCGCTTATCAAGAGTATTTTTGCTTTCGAATGGTGCCGTCAACCTTATGTATAACAATTGACCCACCCAACTTTTTAGCACGCTTTTCCGCATCCTCAATCGCCTTTTTTTGTGTTGAAAAGTACTGTATCGTCTTGTCAGACCCTTCTTTTCGCACACGCCATTCTTTGTAATGCGGACTTGACTCATCCTTGTTTTGTGAAACATGGTAACGATTCTTAGTCTCACTTTTATCCCCTTTAATGGATTGCGCAACTGCTTTGTCTTCAACGTCTTTTGCGGCTGTTTCATCCGTCTTCACATGACGCTCTTGTTTGGCATCGACTGGTTCTTGTGTTGTCCTTTTTGGTTTCTTTTTCAACCATCTAAACAAACCCATCCTATTTCCTCCTTCACCTTTCGTAGTTTTCAAATCTTTTTTTCTATGCTTCATTATATACGGACCTTACAAAGCTTGCAAGAATGTTACTTAAAATTTCTAACATAAACCATAAAAAAAGACGGTTTAACCGTCTTAACACACCACATGGTCGGGACGACAAGATTCGAACTTGCGACCTCTTGGCCCCCAGCCAAGCGCGCTAACCAAGCTGCGCCACGTCCCGGCACCACATCATTATAGCAAATTCTTTTTAGAAGTGAAAGAGTTTTTATGGAAAAACCCGTTCAGAGCCTTGATAATCGACAATACCACCTAAGTTATGCACATCCGTATAACCTAAGTGACGCAGAGCCTCAACAACAAACCCCGATCGGTTGCCTGTGCGACACATAATATACAGTGTCGTCGAGGCATCAAATAGATCGCGTAAGGCTGCTTCATCAACAATGGCTTCAGGGCGGAAAGTCCATGACCCACCGACACGAACGAGAATATTTTGTGCTTCAAGTGTTTCATAAAAAGGAATGATATCAAAACCGCGAATATAACCAAACTGACTTACTTCATCCCAGCTGCGTAAGTCGATATACGTCACGCCTTCTTGATTGAGATTGGCATCGATGTTACTCATAGTCACACTTGAATTACAAGCCATTAACGTAAAGAAAGCCATACTTATCATCAGTGCTAACAATCCTTTTTTCATAGATTAACACCTCTATTTTAATTGAGTTTGACATAACTATAATATGCTTAGAAAAAATTGTCAATTCAGAGGCATTCAAAGCATATAATCAAATGGTCTAAGCAAAAACTCAAGCATAGCTCTAATAAAGCGTCGGGTTCTCGTTTCTTCAATGATAGGTAAATCGTGCAAATTATGCGTTCCCTCTGAGGAGATATGCAAACTGGTATGAATCAACGGCTCAATCGCGAATCGAGTTACTTCTTGAAAGGTTTCCGAATGAATCACTACCACACTTTCAGTGCTGAGCGACACACTTCTAGGATCGATGTTATAAGAACCAATCACCGTGATGTCATCTCCCATAAGCAGTGTCTTTGCATGAATACTGCTGTGGGCATGATACTCATACAATGTCGTTTTTGCGGCCAATTGATCCCGTATGGGCGCATAGCCAGCGACGGCAAGTAAATTCGGATTTGTCATAGGACTGTTTGTAAGCACCGTCACATCGACATCTTCAAAAGCCGCAAAATGTTCACGCATCAAGCGATCCGCAATGAAATAAGGCGTTTGTATCAAAAACGTATCATAAGAGATGGCAAGTTGTTTAAGCGTATTAAAAATAACTGGTTGTTTATGCATGCGGTTGAGCGGGCTACGCAAAAAAGTAATCGCATCCGTTTTTACTGCGTGGTCATGTAAATAAGTAATCTTCTTATCGAGTTCGAGTGTTTCATCGATAACATAGTGTTCATAAGCCGCGCGCAACATGTGTTTGGTTGCAACTGACACAGAGGTTGTTTCCTGCTCGTTTTCTCTTGCCGTGTAAGGATGCTCAAACAGTTCATCAAAATAGGTTTGCATATCAAGTACTGCTTGGCTTTTGGGATAACCAAAAATCAACACGTCACGATCATAAGTCATAGCTTCTGTTTGTTCAGATACCATGAAATAGCGATCACCAATATTCCGGCCGCCAATAATGCCATATTGTTGGTCAACAATAAGCAACTTATCATGCAAACGGTTTTGTACTGCATGCGGCCGATACAAGGCGAACGGTTCAAAAAACCTAACTTCAATGTTTGGATGTGTCATAAAGTGTGATGTCGTTTGAAAATCACTAATAAATCGCCCTTCAACAAACCCATCAATAACGAGTTTTACCCTCACACCGCGATCAGCCGCAGATAAGAGCGCCCCATATAATACATCGCGCGCTTGCCCATCATGTATGGCATAGGTTGTCAAAGCGATGGTTGTTTCGGCCTTATGAATTAAAGCCAAACGCATGTGCAGCGCAACTTGACTATCTTCTAGTAGATAAGCAAAATTATCATCGTCTGATGGTGCACGCAAAGCGGTGACATCATAATCTAAGTCCGTCGGTAAAGGGCTACGCACTTGAAAGATAATGATAGAAAAAATAAACGTTTGAAAAAAAATTAAGTAGCATATCCATAATCCATGTCTTAATAGACCTTTCACATAACCCCTCCCTAGTGAAGTCGATGATTGAATGCTATCGGTATTTAGTGAGAAAGCCTAACACCAAAGTCGACAAAATAGCTGGCTTTTCATAAAGCGTTACATGACCACAGTTTGGAATAAGGGCATACTCAGATTGCGTGATACTTTTGGCAATACGTTCAGAAAAATAAGGCGGTTTGAGCGCGTCATCCTCTCCACATATGACAAGAACAGGACACGTAATTTTGCCGAGTTTTTCAGTTAAATGAAGTTCAGACAAAAAGGTCTCATAAAGGGTGATTTGCCCATCGAAGTACGCCGCAGGCATCGCGGCCATTGTTGCGTGGGCTTTTTTGATGAATCCAGGATGCTTTAAAACAAAATTAGGATGATATAGTGGTTTAACAATACGATCGAAAAATTGACCGCCATCGTATTGACGGGCGACAGATATCCAATCTTCAATGGCCTTACGCAATGACGCATCGAGTTCAGATGCCGCGTTGATTAAGGTGAGACTTTGAACTCGTTTTGGCATCATAAGTGCTGCTTTCAAACCCACTTCACCACCATATGAAGTCCCAACAAGATGGACCTTAGTCAAATTCAGTTCATCAAGAACAGCACACAAATCTGATACATGCATCGCAAAAGTATACGGACCAGAAGTTGGCTTTGAAAGGCCTTGTCCGCGAAAGTCATGCGTGATTGCCGCAAAACCTTGGCGATTTACATCGCGGACAAGAACTGCCCAACTCGACGCAAAAGCGATCACACCATTCAAAAAGACAACCGTTTCTTGCGCGGCATTTTGCCCATGTAAAGCATAACTAATTGGACCGATTTTGCCTTCTTTTATTGGCATAACAATCTCCTTTAATCCATACATCTCTAACGATCATAATGACTAACGAGCCTAAATCAACTGCTCAAAACTAGCTGCTTTATGATTGTGTGAGCAACTGTCTAACAGCGCTGATTAGATACAATGACCCCGTAACCAATACGACTGTTTCAGCATCAACTGTACGCGCGCGTTCTAACGCAGCCTCAATTGACACATCACATGCTTTGTTTGGGTGATTTGACAAGGCATACAGTTTTTCAGCGGAGGTGCATCGAGGATGATCAATTTCAGTAAACACAACGGCATCCGCTTGTTCTAGTAAGGATATCATCGTCAGATAATCTTTATCCTCAAATACGGTAAATAGCATCGTAAGATGCGCATTGGGATAATATGTTTTAGCGGTGTCAATCGCACTGCGCAACCCATCTACATTATGCGCACCATCAAGAATGACCGAACCAAAACGCTCAAATCGACCCGGCCAAGTGGCTTTCTGAAGACCTTGATTGATCTCCGATGGTTTAGGTATTGTTTGGTTTGGAATTGTTAAAGTACATGCAACAAGCACCGCCAGTGCCGCATTTCGAATTTGGTGCGCACCAGCCATGGTTATTGTATAGCGGTTGCCTAAATACGTAAAGCTGTTTTCTTGCCCGAGCACGATCGATTGCAATGGTTGATCGTCTAAATGATAAAGTGCACTTCCTTGTTCTTGCACTTTCGCTTCAAACTGTAACCGTAACTGTGGTTGCACAACACCCGTAAATAATGGAACCCCTGGTTTGACAATACCTAGTTTATTATCGGCAATCGCTTCGAGTGTATTCCCTAACACATGCATGTGATCATAACCGATTGTCGTAATCACACTTGCAAGTGGTAAAATAACATTCGTCGCATCGAGTGTCCCACCTAAACCTACTTCAATTAAAACAATGTCTGGCTTTACACGACTAAAATAAATAAAGCTCATTAAGGTCACTAACTCAAAAAAGGTAATTTGGTCATGCATTGTATCGAGGTAAGCTTGGTTAAACTGATGGATTTCGTTGATGAGTTCTAGGAGTGTCGCATCATCGATATCTTGATTGTTTAATGAAATGCGTTCATTAAAGCGGACGACATATGGACTTGTATACGTGCCAACACGATAACCCGCCGCAAGATAAATAGACTTTAAAAAAGTCAGTGTTGAACCTTTGCCATTTGTACCACCGATATGAAGGCTATGAAACTGCCTTTCTGGATGACCGAGCATGACGCAAGCTTTTTCCATTCGGTCAAGATTGTACTTATCTCCAAACCGATGGATGCTTTCAATCCATCGTTGTCCTTCAGCGAGCGTCTTGAACATATCGTTTAAGTTCCTCAATCCGTTTGCTGACATCGTCACGTTGTTGACGATATCGGGATAGTTTATCTTGTTCTTGACGCACTTTTTCTGCAGGTGCTTTGTTGACAAAATTCGGGTTATCTAACATGCCTTGAGCCCGTCTAATTTCTTTATCAAGTCGCAGCATCTCAGCTTCTTGTTTAGCGAGTTCTTCTTCTAAATCAACAAGATCACCGAGCGGTATAGAGAGCGTCACACTAGGCAATATTTCTGAAATGTGTTCTTCAGATGGCACAGCGCCTTTTTCAATCGTTAAAGACGATGTAAAGAGAAATTTCTCAAGGAGTGTTCGCTCAGAAACCAACTGTTCAACGACACTCTCGTTAGCATCTAAATAGATGGGTAAAGGCTTGTTCGGCGCGACTTGATATACACTTCTTACGTGCCTAGCACGCGTAATAATCGCTTGAATACGCTCAAAGACATTTTCAGCTTCTTCATCCCGCCAGCGCGTATCTGCTTGAGGCCACGATGCAATCATAATGCTCGCAGTTTCCTTTTGGGGCAGCTGCTCATAAATTGCTTCAGTCACAAAAGGCATAAACGGATGCAATAGTTTCAAAACGCCGGTCAATACTTCTACCATGATGGCTTGCGTTACTTGTGCAGCACGTCCATCTTCATAAAGTGCTGATTTAGATACTTCAATATACCAACTTGCAAACAACTCCCAAGTGAATGTATAGAGATTTTTAGCGGCCTCACCAAACTCAAACTTATCGTAGTAGGTACTCACTTTTTGAACTGTCTCAGTATATCGCGACATAATCCAACGGTCTTTCAACGCGAAATCATCGCCATTAAATACGTCAATTTTCGGTGTATCCATATCCACATACATCAAAATAAACCGCGCAATATTCCAAAGTTTATTGATGTAGTTCCAACTCGATTCTACTTTGTCAATCTCAAACCGTAAATCCATGCCTGGTGCCGAGTTTGTTGATAAGAAATAACGCAAGGTATCGATGCCGTACTCCGCTTTAATATCCATAGGATCAACACCGTTCCCAAGCGACTTACTCATCTTCCTGCCTTGTTCATCCCGGATTAAACCATGGATTAAAACGTGTTCAAAAGGCGTTTGCCCTGTAAACTCTAAGGCCGAAAAAATCATCCGTGCGACCCAGAAAAAGATGATGTCATAACCTGTGACCATCGTCTGAGTCGGATAATAGCGCTTAAAATCAGCGGTTTCTTCGGGCCATCCTAACGTTGAAAAGGGCCAAAGTGCCGATGAGAACCATGTATCAAGAACATCTACATCTTGCACATAGCCTGGTGGTGGATTTTGACCGACATAAACATCGTCCCCTTTATAATAAGCAGGAATACGATGGCCCCACCATAACTGACGACTGATGCACCAGTCTTGAATATTTTCCATCCAGCGACGGAAAATCTTTTCAAAGCGCGGGGGTACAAATTGAGCAGTTGAATCATTCAGTGCTTTCTTAGCAAGTGGCGCCATATCAACAAACCACTGCATCGACAAGCGCGGTTCAACGATGACACCCGTGCGTTCGCTATGCCCAACACTATGGGTAAATGCTTCGATTTTCTCTAATAAACCAATTTTACGCAAGTCTTCAACAACCGCTTTGCGGCATTCAAAACGGTTCAAGCCTTCATATTTATGTGCTAAAGCATTCATCGTGCCATCTTCTTCCATGCAGAGCGGCATCGGTAAATGGTGGCGCTCACCGACTAAAAAGTCATTCGGATCATGCGCGGGTGTTACTTTGACAGCACCTGTCCCAAACTCACGGTCAACATAGTCATCCGCAATTATAGGAATGGCTCTGTTTGTGCCAGGGATGAGCACTTTCTTACCCAGAAGATGTTGTCGTTTTTCATCTTCTGGGTGAATCATAACGGCGGTATCACCATACATCGTTTCTGGTCTTGTTGTCGCAATGGTTATGTGATCGCTGCCGTCTTCAAGCATATACTTGAAATAGTATAAAGCCCCTTCAACATCCTTATGTTCAACTTCGATATTTGAGAGCGCTGTTTTCGCTTCAATGTCCCAATTGATAATCCGTTCTTTACGGTAGATTAAGCCTTTCTCATACAGACGTATGAACACTTCAGTGACGGCTTCACTCAATCCATCATCAAGAGTAAACCGTTCTTTATCATAGTCGACACTGATGCCAAGCGCTTCCCATTGTTCACGAATATGTCCCGCATATTCAACCTTCCACTTCCAAGCTTCTTCAAGAAACGCCTCACGTCCCATTTCATGACGGCTTTGACCTTGTTCTTTCAATTTTGCATCAATCTTAGCTTGTGTTGCAATGCCTGCATGATCCATGCCCGGTAAATAAAGCGCATCATAACCTTGCATCCGTTTTTGCCGGATGATGATGTCTTGAATTGTATTATCCCATGCATGGCCTAAATGAAGTTTTCCCGTGACATTGGGGGGTGGAATAACAATCGTATACGGGGGCTTACGCGTATCCCCAGATTTAAAGTATCCAGCCTCTCTCCATTGTTTGTAGCGACCTGCTTCAACTGTTTTGTGATCATATTTTTTACTTAGCGACATGGTCATGCCTCCTTTTTAAAATAAAAAAAGCCCTTGATTTAAGGGCGATGTATCGCGGTACCACCTTAATTCCGGAC
>SKGI01000010.1 GCA_007117555.1 Candidatus Izemoplasma sp.
CGTACTTAGCCGGCCTTTACTTGCGCAACAGCGATTTACTAACCTTACCTTTACGGGTCGAAAAGTTTTTCCAAGACTTTACGAGCCTTTATCCTGAAGGCAGTCAAGCAAGAGAATTGATGCAAGCGGCTAAACTGGCCGGCAATATTTTAGCAATCTTACCGTTGTTGATTTTATACTTCTTTACACAGCGCCATTTTGTTGAGAGTATCGATAAGACCGGGATTACTGGAGAGTGATGACATGAAACGCTTATTCATAACACTATTATTGGTTTTGTTTGCCACATTAATTGTGGCTTGTAATAAAGATAACGATTCAGATACACCGAGCACATATGACCCCCGGGGTCTTGTCGACCCACGTTGTACGCATCTTGAGAACCTTGATGAACATTGGCAACCTGTCTGGTGTGACGAATTTGAAGAAGATGGCTTGCCAGATTCTAGTCGTTGGGGTTATGATGTAGGGGGTGGCGGTTGGGGAAACCGCGAATTACAATATTACACTCGCGCTAATTTAAACAATGCCTTTATCGAAGATGGTGTGCTGCATATTCGCGCGATTCATGAATCTTTCATGGGCAATGACTATACGTCTGCGCGTCTAGTCACTAAGTATTATGGCGATTGGAAGTATGGTCGCATTCAAGTTTCAGCGCGCATGCCTTCAGGCGTTGGCACTTGGCCTGCCATATGGATGTTGCCGACGGATTGGGTGTATGGCGGTTGGCCACATAGTGGTGAAATTGATATTATGGAATATGTTGGCTATGACCCAGGTGTCGTGCATGGAACCATCCATACCGGTGCTTTCAACCATATGCAAAACAGTCAAATTGGCTTCCGTAGGACAGTGCCTACAGCTGAAACCGATTTTCATGTTTATGAAATGATTTGGGAACCAGCGCGTATGCAATTGTTTATCGATGGCGATCTTTTCGCAACATTTGGCTTTAATCCATTGATGCATCCTGAACGGGCTACGTCTGAACTTTGGCCATTTGACCAACGGTTTCATCTCATATTGAATCTTGCGGTCGGTGGCGATTGGGGCGGACAACGTGGCGTTGATCCAGATGCGTTCCCAACTGCAATGGAAGTTGAATATGTTCGCGTGTATCAAAAAGATTATGCCGGTCTCGATCAAGCCCCACCGAGTGCACCCACTCAGTTGATAGAACAGTTTGTGGATCATGACCGGGCACGGTTACGTTGGACACATGCGACCGATGATGTGATGGTGCGCCATTACAATCTTTATGTCGATGGCGTGCTTGTTGATACAACGACAGTCAATGCGCATATTTTTACTGATTTATCACCAGGGACCCGTTATGTCTTAGAAGTCGAAGCGGAAGACTTTGCTGGAAATACCTCAGAGCGGGTGGCTTTACCGGTGGATACATCGCCTGTCCGGTTGGCGACTGAACGCGTTCGTGCTGCCGTGCATGATGGGTTTAGTGGTGTCCGTTTTGAGACGACTGAAGATCAAGGTGGCGGGCTCCACGTGAGTGGCATCGATACAGATGATTGGCTTGATTACTGGCTTGAAATTCCTGAATCGGGTCAATACCGTGTCCACTACAGAGTGGCAAGTGCTGTAGATGATGCGCAAGTTGCCATCAATGTGATGCCACAATGGTTGCCGCGCTTTACTGTAGATATTCCGAATACCGGAAGTGGTCAACAGTTTGTTACCGTGAGCAGTGAGACGATGTTCATGAGTGCAGGCGTGCACCGGATTCGTATTCGAGCCCTTGAAGGGGGCTTTAATCTCAACTGGTTCGAGTTTGAAAGGATGATTGAATGATTACAATCAAAGATATTTCTAAACGTTCAGGGTTTAGTGTGACCACCATTTCTAAAGTGCTAAACAACTACAGCGACATCTCAGTTCAAACGCGTAAAAAAGTCTTGGCTATTTGCGATGAGATGGGTTATGTCCCAAATTCTTCGGCCCGCTCTCTCAAGACACATAAATCGTATACGATTGGGATTATCTTTGAAGAAGAAACCAATCTCGGTTTGCAACATCCGCTTTTTTCGAAAATACTTGAAAGCTTTAAACATGTCGTTCAGTCTAAAGGGTATGACATTCTCTTCTTAGCGAAAAGTATGGGAAAAGGCAACGGCTCGTACTTACAACATTCGATGCGCAAACAAGTCGAAGCGATTTTTGTACTGTGTGAAGACTTTAACAGTGAAGAAATGCTTGAACTATACAGTTCGAAACTGCCGATTGTAATCATCGATTTTATGGTGCCCCAAAAAACGACTGTCACCTCAAACAATGAAGCCGGCATTCGCCAAGGTGTTTCGTTTTTAAGGGATCTTGGCCATCGCGACATCGCGCACATTCATGGGGCCGATGATACCTACATCGGGGGTCAGCGTAAAACAGCCTTTGAACAAGCTATGCGTCGCTATGATTTGCCTTTAAGAGAAGAATTTTTAGTGCCGGGGGATTTCTTCACCAAAGAAGAAGGGTACCGGGCGATGAAAAAAATCTTTAGCTTACCTGAACAGCCAACGGCGGTCTTTTGTGCATCCGATATGTTAGCTATCGGGGCGATGCAAGCCATTCGCGAGGCAGACAAGCGCATTCCTGAAGACTACTCAATCATCGGGTTTGATGGCATCGATATCGGTCAGCTTGTGACACCACGCTTGACGACCATTCGCCAGGATACCCGAAAAATGGGTGACATTAGCGCCCAAAAGATTTTACAGATGATTGAAAACCGAACCCAAGCGGTTCAAGCGGATGTCATCACTGTAGATACCTATTTGATTAACGGGGAATCAACGGCGGTGCTCAAAGAAGCTAAAAGAGGTCCCTTATGAAGTGTATCAAACATTATGACTTCACGAAAATGACAACGCTCGATGCCGATTGGAACGTTGAAGTCGGTGAAAAATGGGCCAATAAAGAACAACAACATTACGTCAACGATGCCGAACATTTAAAGTTAGATCAAAA
>SKGI01000093.1 GCA_007117555.1 Candidatus Izemoplasma sp.
CTATCGACCCGATACGCATAACCAGGGATGATTTTGTCAAAAGGAAATGTCTTCACATTATAGACATGGTTATAAACAACATCCATGACAATCCGTAACCCAGCACCATGATAGCGATCAACCATCGTTCTCAGTTCATTGATGCGTGCGTAAGGATCATCGGGGTCGGTGGCATAACTGCCTTCTGGAACATTGTATTGGCTTGGATTGTAACCCCAGTTATAACTATCAAAAGGTTTCGTCTCGTCGACGCCTTCAAAATCATATACGGGTAAAACTTGAACATGTGTTACACCTAAATCTTTAACATAGTCAAAGCCTGCAGGATGGCCTTCTGGTGTTTTTAGACCCGACTCACAAGCTGCTAAATACGTACTAGGATGCGTGGCTTTAATACTTTCATCTCGGGTTAAATCACGGACGCTCATCTCATAAATAATCGCATCGACCATGCGGCCTGAAAAGGGCGGCCTTTCATGTTCAAAAGGCACAAATTTAGCTGGATCGACCACATAACTGTGCGTCCCATTGGCTGTCGAGGCAATTCCATATGGATCTGTAAAAGTATGCTCTTTACCATTGACATACGAAATGAATCGGTATTTAGCGCCATCGAGATCACCATCTAAAGTAATTTGCCATACGCCGATTTTCTTATAAGTCATCGGATAAACATGGACATCACCTTCAGAGGTGGTCAGTTCAACTTTCAAATATTTAGCCACAGGCGACCATATTTTGAAGGTGGTCGCTTCAGGCGCATACCGGTGACCTAAATCAGGCCCATCATAATAGTACAAATCATCAAAAAGCTCAGTACGGACGATTTTACCCGTGTACAGTTCGGTTTTGTTATCTTGATCATCATAAATGTGATACATTTTGTTTAAACGAATAAAACTGTCGTATCTCAAAATATATTTGTCCTCATCATCAAGTGTTTGACGCGACACAATTTCTAACGGTATTTCCTCATCGTTACCGCGCGCCTCAAACTGACTGATTGGTTCGCGACGCGTGGCATGAGGTACAATGACGGTAATCTCATGAAAATCTTCTAGATAAGCATAAAAACTCATGTGTTGTCACTCTTTTCCAAGTTGGTTTTTAAATGGATTGCGTAGGTTTTCAGTGCTTCATATTCATTCTCAACGTGACGGTTTACAACCGCCTCAACAAGTCCTTTTACTATGAGACCCACCCATCGTTTTCGAATCGGCTTTAAGTGTTTGAGTACATCGTCACCACGAAAAGCGAGTTCACGGGCGTGACGAATGGGTAACCGTTTCGCACACTGCAAGAGATGGTCTTCTTGGCTCTCAAAGCCAAGCATTTGGTTTAAATGATTGGCTTTAAGACACGTTTCAAGTCCTTCATTGAAAATCGTGAGTGGACTAAAAAGCGTTGTTTCGGTCATTGCTGCGAGGTGGCTAATATTCGCAAAATTGTTCAGTCGTCTTTGTGAAAACTTAAATAGTTCACCGAGCGTATCATGATGACGTTGCAACAACGCAAACGCCAGTTCGTCATCAAAAGGCGCTTTAGCTTTAGCGAGGCTTTTAAGACCTTCTTCAAGATTGAAAAACGCTTTGGCAAACTTACTTGAAATCATCACTTTAAGGGCGTCCCTTGCATAGTCAGCATTAAAAATTCTGACAAGTTCGTCTTGTACTCGTTCGATGGCGATATGATGCATAAGCGGTGCGGCATCTGTGATGGCTTTTAAAGTAATCGGTTCAATAGTGAAACCGAGTTTCGCCACAAACCGAAAGGCCCTTAACATTCTTAATGCATCCTCTTCAAAACGAGCACTTGGTTTCCCAATGGCACGAATACACTGTTTTTGCAAATCATCGAGGCCGTTGTGATGATCGTGAATCTTGTTGTGCGCATCCATCACCAGTTGATTGATGGTAAAATCACGGCGCTTTAGATCTTCCGTAAGACTGCGGGTAAACTGAACATGATCTGGGCGACGGAAATCAACGTAATTACCATCAGTGCGATAAGAAGTCACTTCAAACGGCTGTTTATCAAGCAAAACGGTGACTGTTCCGTATCGTGCGCCTGTTAAAACAGTTTTTTCAAAGAGAGCCGCCACTGCTTCGACACTTGCAGAGGTGGTAATGTCCACATCGACAATAGGTCGATTGAGCAAGTGATCACGCACAGCACCACCTACAAAAAACGCTTCATGGCCGGCGGCCTGAAGACGATGCAAAATTGTTTTGCCTTGTTCAAGCAGGGCATGCATAGACATCACCAAAAAAATTATACTACACATTCACCATTTTTTCCATGCCAACTGCTGTTTTACACAAAGAGATGCTATAATGACCTCATCGAGGAGGTGGCATGTGTGTTTTCAATTCATAAACCTGTCCATATCGAATGGGAAGAGAAACGTTCGCGTTTCATTGCCCATCTCATACCTGTTAAACAGATTGAGGCTGTTGAGAAACAACTAAAAGCTTTGCGACTTGAGCACCCCGATGCCAGTCATCATTGTGTCGCCTACATACTCGGTGAAACGGGCGACATTCAAAAAAGTGATGATGATGGCGAGCCATCGCAAACAGCGGGCTTACCGATGCTTGACGTTTTGCGCAAGCATGACTTGACAAATGTCTTATGTGTTGTCGTCCGTTATTACGGTGGGGTAAAACTCGGTGCGGGCGGCTTAATTCGTGCTTATGCTAAAAGCACGGCGCTTGCGATCAAAGCCGCAAAGCTTACCGTGCCTATATCCTATCTTGAACTTACTATTGATGTCTCGTTTGCAGTCGCTGGAAAACTCGAAGGTTATTTGCGTGAGCACACAACCGTAACCGATGTATTGTATGCACAAGCGGTGACTTTTACGATAGAAATCCGGGAAGAAACTTATTCTGCCGTGCAAGCTAAAATTCGTGATATTAGTGCGGGCTCTGCTTTGCTCTCTGAGAAATCACGCATCGTGCGTTACCAAATCAAGTC
>SKGI01000116.1 GCA_007117555.1 Candidatus Izemoplasma sp.
GATGTTCGTCTCGCCCCGAATAAACCACAACAACTCGGCCACGACACTTTTAAAGTGAACTTTTTTCGTCGTTAAAAGCGGAAAGCCTTCACTTAAATCAAACTGCATTTGATAACCAAAAATGGCCCGTGTTCCTGTCTTAGTCCGATCAGAACGGTCATGACCTTGTGTCATGATGTGACGCAAAAAGTTAAGATACGTTTCCATGATGAACCCCCCATCGAAGCAACTTAAATCAAATGTCTTAGATACCCATTCATTATATCATAATTTATCGTGCATTTAGTATAGGAAAAACACATCGCAACCGATGTGTCTTTCAGGGGGGGAGAGATTAGGGAAGATGATTTTACGCGCCCGCTTTAGGGCTGATGAATGTCACTTTTTCAGCGACGACTTCTGGATAACTAAACTTTTCTTCATCACCATAGTCGAAGTAACGTTGCGCGAGCCTGGCTTTGACACCAATGGTTGAGCCTTTTTTACAGTATTGGACTGTATTTTCGGCAATACCGCTCCACAGTGTACAGCGAATGAAGTCTGTTTCATACGTACCCGAATCGGCATTTTTGAATGCCCGTTGCAAGGCTAGGGTGATGGTGGCAACTTTTTTACCATTATCGAGTAGTTTCAGTTCGGGATCGTAAACGAGTCTCCCGACAAGAATCACTTGATTGACCATGTCGACCTCCTTGTATGCTTCTATCATACGTGAGCGAACTTAACTTGTCACATCACCTTAAGTGCTCAGTTCGTGATATATAAGCTTGTTTTTGTGCAAATAGTCTAGTCTTACAAAGAAAAAACGGACCCATTCGGTCCGTTTCAGCATTTTTTTTGAAAATCACGGTGTTAAAGCAAAGATTAAAAACTAATATCGACATCGGCGCGCTTCGATGTTTCCGCTTCAAAGAACGCTTTACGCTCCATCCCAATCATCCCCGCAACAATACTCGTTGGGAAAGTAACAATCCGCTTATTCAACAAAGAGACATTTGAGTTATACAGTCTTCTCGCCGCTTGTAAATGTTCTTCAACATCACTGATTGAACGTTGTAAGTTTGTGAAAACTTTTTCCGCTTTTAAATCTGGATACGCCTCAACCGCAACATTTATCCCTGATTGGACCGCATCCATTTTTTGTTGGAACTCTTGTTTTTGTTCAAGCGTTAACTCTTTAGGCAGTCCCGCACGCCATTTAACAACTTTTTCAAATGTTTCTGCTTCATGTTTTGCATACCCTTTGACGGTGTTAACCATCTTACTCAACACATCAAAACGTTTCGTAAGCGCGACATCAATGCCAGACTCTGCCTCTTCTACTTTAACTTCTTTTTGCCTTAGCGTGTTCATCGTAGCAATATACCAAATTAACGGTACAAGCAACAAAACACCAATGACAATTAATACAATCCATACATCATTCATTTTTTAAGCCTCCTTAGTTTTAAAGATATCATTATTGAGTTTAAGGTCATCTATGAGATCATATATAACCTGGATATCCCTTTTAAATGATTCAATTAACTGTCTATCAATTTTTCGCAATAACGACAGTCCAAACGTATCTTTACTGTTGTAGACACCGACAAAAAGCTTCGTATCAAGAAAAGAAAAACTAAGCTTCCCTGGATTCTCTTTTTCAAACTTCAGCATCGATTCCATGAAGTGTGGGGTCAGTACATAAAATGCGGCATGGCGATTCGTCGCATACGTCGTAAACTTTTTGTTAAAGACCATCGACTCAAGCTGAATTTTTTCATACTTTCTATTCACAGTCGGGCGCCCTTGTTCTAAGCATTGCAAGGACCCATCAAACTCTTTGTTAAACTCAAAAACGAAAACTCGGCCGAGAAAATAGGTTACGTAGTACGTTTGGGTCCCATTTTTTGTACGACGGACACGACGTTCTTCAAGCTTCACATCACTTGAGATAAATGAAACCCCATCAATTTTACCGCGAATCATATCTTCTGTTTTAAAGCGATCCGCTTTTTTAAGAAACTCCGTCGCATAAACTTGATGGTGACTCAAACCGTTTTTAGGTTCATAGACACCGTCTTCAATCAACTCTCCCATCATCTTGACAAGGAAATCATGTTTGAAATCATGCGTGACTTTCGAAAAGCCTGAAAAGCCAATAATCAATAATACGGCTGCTACAACACCAAGTAAGATACCCGGTACAACTAAACCTGTTTCACTCAACAATGCTAAAAGTAATACCGCAACGACGGCCGCACTGCCACCGAATAAGATATATTTTTCGGCTTTACTTTTTCGCACTTGGTAAGTATTAAGCGTTTGCTCAAGATTTTTTTCCATGACGCTGCCACCTCTCTAACCAGTCGATACCTTCAATCATTATACAGCATGGACCTTCAAATGTGAATGTGTTTCAAGGAAAATCGTTTATTTTGTTCATTTGGCATGCTACAATTGAACACAGAGACAAAGGGGAGGTTATGCCTGTGTTCCGTGGAAAAGCACTAAATGTTGGCCGTGCATCTGGCAAAGTAACCTGGTACATTCCAGAATCAGATGACAAGACGTCTTTGCCTAGTGAGATGCATCCTGATGCACAGTGGGCCAAACTTAATCACGCCATCGATGAAGCTGAAACCGCTTGGCAATCTTTAGCAAAGACCTTTTCTAACGATGCCTCTAACCCGTCGCTAGACATTCTTGAAGCGCAAATTGCGATGGCAAAAGATGTTGAAGTCTTAAAACAAGCAAAGCACGCTATTTATCATCAAGGTATGACTGGCGCTCTGGCTTATCAAGAAGCCATGCAAGGATTTATAGCACACTTTGAAGCGTTAGAAGATGGCCTTTTCAAACAACGGGCTCAAGACATGAAAGATGTGCTCGCCCGTGTACTATCTCATTACTATGGACGCCATCATAAAACCCCTGTTTTCCATGAAGATACTGTCTTAATGGCTAAAGATTTGCATCCAGGTATTTTGTTAGAACTGATACAACCACGTATTGTGGCCATCGTCCTTGAACAAGGCAGTGTGAATAGTCATACAGCGATTATTGCTAAACAGCTTACGATCCCTGTCCTCATTCAAGTGAACCATCTACAAGCCACCTTTTCTGAAGGCGACTATGTTACTGTCGATGGCGATCAAAGCGCTGTTTATCACGATGATGAATTCGCGAAAGACCTCGCCAAAGCTGACTTTAAGAAAAACAAAACGCCTCTTTCGCTTGAGGCGTTAACGCTGCCATGTGAACTGGCTGTCAACGTGCTCGGTCCGAGCGATTTACAAGCGTTCAAGTCGAGCGGTGCAAAAGCCATCGGTTTGTTTAGAACTGAGTTTCTTCCTGATGTGACACGAGGTGGACAAGTGGCCGCTTATCAACCTTATTTTGATTTGGATATTCCTATGATCATCCGTCTATTTGACTACGGGGCCGACAAAGACGCACCGCCTATCGAGCGTGAAACATCAGACGCACAACTTGGATTACGTGGTATACGGTGGTTGAAAAATCAACCAACGGTGCTTGATACGCAGCTGCATGCTTTGTTTGATGCCGCCGCCCACAAAACCTTGCAAATTGAACTACCAATGGTAACGACTAAACAAGAATATCTTTGGAGCATCGAACGCGCACACGCTTTGCTAAACGCAAGAAAACAAACACAGTTGCCTATACCGAAAAATATCAAGTTCGGCCCTTTGATTGAAGTGCCTTCAGCCGCTATGGCTTTAGAATCGTATATCGATGTGTGTGATTTTATCGCCATTGGCACCAATGATCTGCATCAGTATTTCTTTGCGGCTGATCGTCATGATCCCACTGTTTCTAGCTTATATGATGTCCATGAGCCGGCCTTCTTAAACTTAATTGCGCACATCATCCACACCGCAAACAAATATGCTGTACCGGTCACAATATGTGGACAAATGGCCGCTGAACCGCTTTCTGCTTGGCTGCTTAGCGGTCTAGGCAAAGTTACTTTAAGTGTGCCGATTCCAACTTATCAATCGCTTGCACGACAGCTTGACCGTCTAAACCAAGTGACTCAAGCTAAACAGTTACGGGATACTATACTGAGCGCATCTGATACATCCGAACATGCCACACTGCTTGAACAACTTAAAGAGGTTGTAAAAAGTTATGCTTGAACAAACGCTTCACTTACCTGATGGAAACAGTTTGCCATTGTATCATTTCAAACCTGATACACCCGCTAAAGCTGTTATTTTGATAATTCACGGTGCAGGTGAACACGGAAAACGTTACACAGAATGTGCTCAGTTTCTTGTGGCTTCTGGTTTTGCTGTTTTAGCGTATGACCAACGTGGACACGGACAAAACTTAAAAAACTGCTCTGTTACACATATGGGTGATACGGCTCAAGCTGATGATCTGATTCATGACGTAAAACTATTAGTTGATAGATTGCGCCATGACTATCCGAATCGACCTGTTTTCTCATTAGCCCACTCGATGGGCGCATTTGTGATGCGCAGTGTTCTCAATACCTATCCAGATATAGTAGACGGGACAGTTTTAATTGGTACTTCCCTTTTTCTTGCTTGGCAAGTTAAAGCAATCAGAAGCCTATCCAAAGCTATCCGTATGGTGTTTGGTCCAAGTCACACCTCTCGTTTAATCACTCGGATTTCACAAGATCGACCTTACCGCGCGATGGTTAAACGAGGGCTCATCACTGAGCGCGATGCGTGGGTTACCCATGATCAGTCCATTCGTGAACGTGCTAAAAATGATCCCCTTATCGGTGCTCCGTTTACGATCACATCGCAAATCGTTTTAATGTCATTGATGTTGAAAGCGCAAAACATCAAAAAGCTCAAAGACCAACACATCACGGGCCCGATGGCTATCTTATGTGGTGATGAAGACCCTGTTTGTGACTTTGGTGAGGGGGTTGAACGGTTAAGTAAACTGTATGAACCGTATTGTAAAAAGCCTATTTCACGCCATTGTTATCAAGGTTTACGCCATGAACTGCTTAACGAGGTAAACCGCCATGATATCTATACTGATTTACGTAATATTTTTGAAAGCTGGTGCTATAAAAATGTCTGACAGTTTACCCGTCAGACATTTTTTTTGTATTTTTAGGCTTCATGATCACTGAGGAGAAAGTTTCTTCTTTTAATGTGCTGGCGATATTTTGAATCGATTCAAGGGGCAGTTTTTGAGCGATTTCAAGCAAATCATACACTGAAACATCTTGTAATGCCAAGCGCGTAGACTCATGAGCAAGATGTTCTAAAGCATCTAAAGAGCGCACAAAATTACCAAGCATTTGCCGTTTGACGCGAATAAAATCTTCTTCTAAAACAGGCGCAGTCGTCACTAAGTCGCCCATCGTTTCATGAAGTCGTTCTAAAAAGGCTTCCGGTTTAGGTGATTCAGCATAAATAAAGACCATACCATACGAAGGTTCAAAGGATACTTCATAATCATAGGCATCATTGATGAGACCCTCTTCAAGCCACGCTTCATAAAAGGGACCACTTTGACCGAAGACTAAATCAAAGAAAAGCGTCGTGGCGATTTGATGTTTTAACCGATCTTGACTGTTTAGGGCGCCTTCTTCCATCCGTTTAATCCCAAACATCACACTCGGTGTTAAGACATCGGCTTCAAGTGTGAAGCGTTCCGTCACAACGTGCAAAGGCTCTTCTTGATTGATTGCTTGCACATCAAGACCTTCTGATACCGGTAGCTTCACATCTGTTTCAAGTCTTTTGATGACATCAAGATGAACTGGATCTCCCACCAATGTCAAATGACATTTTTCAGGTTGATAGTACGCCGCATGCACCTGTCGAAGTATCTCATAGTTAATCGCTTGAATACTTTCTTTAGTCCCCAAAATATCTTCAGAGACAGGGTGGTTATGAAACAGTTGTCTAAGCAGCTGATAGTATTGTTGGTAATGCGGATTATCAAGATGCATGTTCAGTTCTTCAATAATGATGTTTTTTTCTTTTTCCACCCCTTCGGGTGTAAAGTGAGGATAAAAGAACATGTTGAGCAAACGCACCGTATTTTCGTAAACATAATTGGTAGCACTAAAAAGATAGGTTGTGCGATGGTGTTCTGTATAAGCGTTGACTTGTGCTTCTTGAATGGCAAAGTGACGGGAAATATCTTCCCCTTCTTGTTCGAAGATTTTATGTTCAAGAAAATGTGCTGCACCAGCGGGCACTGTGTGACGCTTTTTTGAAGAATCATTAAAGAAGCGATGGATAGCCCCAAGTGGGGCCGTCAATGTCACATAAACTTTGTGATAGCCAGGCTTTTCGATAAAGGTGACCGGCAGACGCCCTTGTAACTTAAAACGATGCACCGTTTCACCATATTGTTTATAAGATTGTGTCGTCACCGGATGCACCTCCAAACTCAAACTCAAATAGCGTATTAAGTTGATTCGCTGCGTCAATGACATCTTGACGCGTAACAGCGGTAATGGCTTTAAGAAAACGATCCTCAACAAACGGGAGTTCAAACAAAGATGCGTTAAGTGCTTTTGCAATCAGTGCACCTGGGGTATCGTAACTTTTTTTGTAATGACCCGTAAGAAACGTTTTGGCTAATGTTAAATCTTCATCGCTAAACGTACCCGATTTAAGGGTGCTTATACACGTTTCAACAAGTTGTTTCACTTGCGGGATATTGCGGGCATCTAAACCGCTACTAATCGTCAGCAACCCTGTAAAAGGTGAGTAGCTTGAACCGACGTAATACGCTAATGCATAATCATCTCGAATACGCTTAAACAACAAAGAGTCTCCCCCTTCACCAAGCAATGCATTGGTGACGACCATCGCATAGTACGATTGATCTTGAAAATAGATGCCGCTTTTAAACGCTTTAAACCAACGCTGTTGTGTCACAGGGTGTGACTCTTTTAGCGGTCGAATAGGGGTGAAATCATGTCGATATATAATTGAAATATCGGATTCGCCCCCTTTTAATGGTAACGTGTCAGTAAGACGTGCGTGAATCACATTTGGATCTTCTGGTCCTAAATAAGACACATATATTTTGTCGTGACGCAACATGGAATGATACGCCTGCTCAATTTTTTCAAGGGTAACTGATTTAACCATTTCGATGGTACCATATGCATGACCGCGGTAAGGGTGTTGATGCATGAGGTGCTGTTGAAATCGTTTGCTCGCGTAACGACTTTTATTCGCATATTCTGCATTAAAATAATCGATGAGAAACTGTTTTTCCTCATTCAGTGTTGTGTCTTCAAATAATGGTTTAGTCATGGCGTCACGCAAAAAATCCAACCCATCTTCAAGCAAGGTCCCTTCAAGCGTAAACCGTTCATCGATCATAATAAGTGTGAAATCGACGACGTGTTTAGTCCCAAATCGTGAGACGCTTACTGAATAAACTGTGTCATACATCGTTTCTAGACGTTGCCGTAGTGCTCGTCGAGTCGGATACGTTTGGTTTTTTGCCCGCAACATCGCAGACATTAATCCGCGTGTTGTTGGGTCGATTTGTTCAAGGTCCGCCATAAAGCGGATATTTAAAATGCGCGACTTAAACTGCTTGGTGCGCACATAGTGATATAAGGTATTCTCGTGTTGTTTTACCGTTAGATCCATAAGCCCTCCAAAAAAAGTGCCGCAGCACTTTTCAAGTTTGTGTAAGTGATAAAGCGATTTCCATCATTTTTGTAAAAGCGTTTTGTCGTTCTTCTGCCGTGGTGGCTTCTTTTGTGACAAGCGAATCTGAAACGGTTAGTAGACAGGCCGCTTGCTTGCCTGTCACACGTGCGTTGTGAAACAAGGCAAAAGCTTCCATTTCAACAGCAATCGCATGATGTTCGCGATGAATGGTTTTATAGTCTTCAAAGTTTTCACGATAAAAGACGTCACTCGAATGAATGACCCCTTTAGTTAATGGGATATTCAATCGTTGTGCATGCGCTTCAATTTGCTGGTTTAATGTCGTACTTGGATACGTGTAAACATCATCATAATCACCTGATTGTGTGCGCGCATACGAAGACTCACTGTAAGCACTGATCGCAAGCAACACATCATACAGTTTCAAATTGGGATCATAAGCGCCGCATGAACCGATACGCACAATGGCCTCAACACCATAAAATTTGAACAGTTCATACGAGTAAATGCCAATCGATGGCATCCCCATCCCACTGCCCATCACTGAAATTGGGCGGCCCTTATAAAGCCCTGTGTAACCAAACATATTGCGAACGGTATTAAACTGCTTAACATCTTCAAGATATGTATCTGCAATCATCTTAGCTCGAAGCGGATCGCCAGGCATTAAGACAAGTTTAGCAATTTCTGCCGTGTCACGCGCAGCGATATGGGGTGTTGGAATTGACATACTCACCTCTCCTTTAATAATCAGTTTGAGCGGTCTTCCCTTGCACAAGAGATACACCGCTTGATGTCCCAATTCGGGTGGCACCAAGGTCAACCATCGTTTGAACATCGGACGCGGTCTTCACACCACCGCTTGCTTTCACACCACGTCCTGCCGCATGTTTGACCATCATTGCGACAGCTTCAGGCGTAGCACCACCGGTGCCAAATCCTGTACTCGTTTTGACAAAGTCTGCGCCCGCTTTAACGGCTGCTTGAGTGGCTAAAGCAATTTGTTCAAGGTTGAGATAACACGTTTCTAAAATGACTTTTAAAACTTTCGAGCCACAAACTTCCTTAATACGCTGAATTTCTTCTTCAACTTGATCATAGTGGCCTGCTAAAACCCAACCGATGTTTAAAACCATATCGATTTCATCGGCACCGTTTCGAAGTGCATCTTCGGTTTCAAACACTTTAGTTCTTGTAGTCGAAGCGCCTAAAGGAAACCCGATTACCGTACAAACAAGCACATCCGATTTCTTTAAACTTTCCGCTGCATACGAAACCCATGTCGGCTGGACGCAAACGCTTTTGAAGTGATGCGTTAATGCTTCATCAAGTAACGTATCGATGTCTTCCTTCGTTCCAAATGGTTTAAGATACGTATGGTCGATTAATTGGTTAATTGAATCCATAAAAGCCTCCTAGTGTTTAAGGTGTGCGTCTAGTTCAAGTACCATTGTACTCGATAGTTTGAGTGAATGCAACGCTACGTATGTGCAATCACTTGACGGCAGCGCGCACACAACTCGGCTTCATCGACTTCGCGAATATGCCAACAGCGTGCACACGTTTCACCTTCAGCACGTTTAATATCAATTGTTAGACCAGGAAAGGTGTATTTGCCTGACCCTTCTGTTTGAACAGTGAGCGCACTCACGATACATAATTTATCAAAATGTTTAATGCTCTCTAATGCTTTTTGCGTCTGTTCATCAGGATAAAGGATGACATGTGCTTGCAAACTCTTACCGATCACTTTCTCATTACGGGCTTCTTCAAGTGCTTTGAGTACATGATCGCGCAAGTGCATCATCGTATCATAGCGCGTTAATAAAGCGTCATCAACTGGTAAATCCGCTTGGGGCATATTTTCAAGATAGACACTGCTTTTTGTACGTCCTGGTAAATAGTTGTAAGCTTCTTCAGTCGTATGCGGAATAATCGGTGTCATCAACTTAATTAGCGCTGTCAAGGCCGCATAAATAACTGTTTGGACGCTTAATCGTCTCGGATCATCTGCTCGCTCTATGTAAAGAATATCTTTTGTATAATCAAGATAAAAAGCGCTCAGTTCGCGTGTTACAAACTGCGTGACAATCCGTGTGACATCATCGAATTGATACGTGGCATATGCTTGATCGACTTTGCGGATTAGGTGGTGTAATTTTTGCATCATGTAACGATCAATTTCTGGCATATCCGCCACAGTCACGTGATGTTTAGTCGGATCATATCCATCGAGTGACCCTAGCATGAAGCGGAAAGTATTGCGAATCTTCCGGTAGTGTTCACTGACTTGTTTCATCATATCTTGACTGATTCGAACGTCACTTTGATAGTCGACACTAGCCACCCAAAGCCGTAAAATATCAGCACCGAGCTGATGCATCACTTTAATGGGATCAACGACATTACCAAGCGATTTACTCATCTTGCGGCCATCGCCATCGAGCACGAAACCGTGCGTAACACATTGTAAGTAAGGGGACTTTCCCGTTGCGGCAATGCCTGTTGAAAGACTCGAATTAAACCAACCACGATACTGATCCGATCCTTCAAGATACAGATCAGCGGGATAAGGCAGTCCGAAATCATGCAGACCACCTTGATGGGATGTCCCTGAATCAAACCACACATCAAGAATGTCGGTTTCTTTTTTAAACAAATTGTTTGGACTATGCTCGCGGTCTTCATAGCCGGATGGTAATAATTTCTCAGCCGGCCAAGTAAACCATATATTCGACCCATGCTCAGCAAAAAGATTCGCTACATGTTCAATGATTTCACTGTTTAAAATCGGTGTGCCATCTTCATGATAAAAAACAGGAATCGGCACGCCCCAGGCCCGTTGGCGACTAATACACCATGCGGCGCGGTCTTTAATCATATTTTCCATCCGTTGGGCGCCCCACTTAGGAATCCATTCAATTGCATGAACGGCCTTTAACAAATCTGATTTCAAAGAATCAATCGACGCAAACCACTGATCTGTGGCTCTGAAAATCACCGGTTGTTTGGTCCGCCAGTCATGCGGATAGCTGTGGGTAACCCACGTCATTTTAAGCAAGGCATTAAGACGATCAAGATCTGCCACAACGGCTTTCGAACACGCCTCGATAAACATGCCTTCATAAGGCCCGCTTTCAGCCGTCATATGGCCTATTGCATTGACAGGACATAATGTGTCAAGTCCATAAGCTTGACCAATCATAAAGTCGTCTTCACCGTGGCCCGGTGCAATATGAACTAAACCGGTCCCTGATTCTGTCGTCACATGGTGACCTGGTAAAATCGGACTGACACGTTCATAAAGAGGGTGTTTGTAAGTGCAACCGAGCAGTTCAGTGCCTTTAACTTGGCTGATTATTTCTAGATTTTCAAACTCAAGCACGGTTTTCAATGTCTCA
>SKGI01000141.1 GCA_007117555.1 Candidatus Izemoplasma sp.
ATTGAAAACTATGCAGAAGACATGCGTTTACGATGCCATTTTCCTTTAGGGTCAGTCATCGAACATCATATGAGTGATACGGCCTTCGATCATGTTAATCGCACTGTGCGAACCGAGGTTTTCAAAACAGAAAAAGGCAAGGAAGTTCCACCAGTGGTCGATCCATCGCTGTCCTTGGTGCATACGGATTCAGGGTTTGTGGTGCATCATCGAGGTCTTCAAGAATATCAAGTTTACCACGATTCAGATACTTCTGTTGTTGCTATGACGATGTTACGCAGTATAGGCTATTTGTCTCGCGATGATTTCTCGAGTCGTGGCGGTGGCGCTGGCCCATCTTTTGAAGTTCCAGATGCTCAACTTAAAGGAAGGCATAGCTTCCGTACCCGGTTTGCTTTTAAACATGTACCTGAACCGAATGAAAGTCTGTTGTTTAGGAATCCCATGTTTTTAGTGACAGGCCACACCCAATATGCAGGGAGCCTTCTAACCCTTGACACATCTAAGCTAGTAGCTTCATCATGTCGTTGGCACAACAAGGCCCTTGAGTTTAGACTGTTTAACCCATCGAATGCTCCACAGGTTCCTCAGTTTAAAAGTGCTTTTCAGCAAAAAAAGGTCGATGTGATTGCTTTAGATGGCAAAAAGCTTGATGTGTCACTAGAAGATCCCGTACCGCCTAAAACGATTCGGACTTATCGGTTTACACTCGAGTCAGTAAAACCACAAAGTGTTGACGTTCTCATTGCAGGTGGCTCGATTGGTGGTGTTTTGGCCGCGAAGACACTTGCGGAAGCAGGTCGTTCTGTCTTATTAGTCGAAGAGACAGATTGGATTGGTGGTCAGCTGACAAATCAAGCAGTGCCTTTAGATGAACACCCATTTATTGAATCGTTCGGCTGTACGGCAACGTACCGTACTTTTCGTAATGCTGTCCGGCGTTATTATGCCCAGCATTACATGTGCCAACCACACATCGATGAAGATACCTTAGATCCTGGGAACTCTTGGGTAACGCGGTTAGCTTTTGAACCTAAAGTCGCCCATAAGTTGTTTGAGGAAATGGTGTCACCATTTGTGAATAAAAACCTTGAGATTCGATTGCGACACAGTGTGGTGGATGCCGAGGTAGATGCCACTCGAGTACATACTGTGACAGTCCAAAACCATCGAACTGGTGAAGAACAAAAGATAATCGCACGATGGTATCTTGATGCGACAGATACAGGCTCGCTCCTTCCACTTACGTCTACGGAGTATATCATAGGGGCAGAGAGTCAGGCCGATACGGGTGAACGACATGCCCCTATCGAGGCGGACCCTTATGATATGCAACCAGTCACACATGTAGCTGCCCTAACTTGGGATGAAAGTGGGCAGGGGCTATTAGAAAAACCCGATACATATGAGTATTTTAAATCACTAGAGTTACCTTACGATGCTGGTTTTGTGTTATCAAACTTAGGACCGGATTCAACGACCAAGAAAGCACGTAAGTTTAACATCATGTCTGGTAGGATGCCCCTTTGGACATATCGACGTGTGTTTGACCCTACACAGTATGTCAAACCACATCGAGGCGAGTTGACTTTGTTGAACTGGCCTCAAAACGATTATTTCATGGGCAATATTTTCTCTGATTCAGAAGCGTCGATGCACAAGTACATGGCTCGTGAGCTGACGCGTTGCTTCGTTTATTATCTGCAACATGAAATGCCACGTGAAGACGGTGGTAAAGGATATCCAAACATCGCTTTGGATAAAACAGCACTTGGGACTGAGGATGGGTTAGCCATGGCGCCTTACATCAGAGAATCTCGGCGCATTAAAGCGCTCCATACAATACGCGAGCAAGATGTTTCGGCGATTGATAATCCATCACTACCAAAAGTTCAAGACTCAGTCGGTGTCGGTTCATACCATATCGATTTACATATAACCACAAGGTCACATACGTTTTTTTATGATAATACATGGCCGTTTGAGATTCCACTGCGAGCCTTAATTCCCATTAAAAAGAAAAACCTTCTTCCGGCATGTAAAAATATAGGGACAACCCATTTGACCAACGGTTGTTTTCGTCTTCATCCTGTCGAGTGGAACATTGGTGAAGTCATGGGTCATTTGACAGACTATTTGCTTGAACATCAGCTTGATAGTCACACTTTTATTGATCATCCTCAACATGTTCAAGCATTTTTGCGTCGTCTTGATGAAGCCGGTATTGAACGCCATTGGCCTGAGGATAAAGTGCATGTCATCTAAAAATCAGTGTTGGATTGAATCGGTAGAAATCTCCGTCGATGATAAAATTATGCGAGGATATTTACACCACGTAGCAGACAGTCAAAACGTCGTTGTGATGCTGCATGGTTTTACGGGGCATAAAGCAGAGGCTCATTACGCCTTCAAACGTTTAGCAGATCGACTTGGAAGCATTGGCATCGCTACATTACGTGTTGATTACCTTGGGTGTGGTGATTCAGATGGTGCTTTTACCGATTTAGATTACGATTATCTTGTTACTCAAGCGAAGAAGATGATAACTTGGACAAGACAGTTTTATCCACGTGTGAATCTACTTGGTTTTTCCCTAGGTGGTGCAGTTGCTTTAGGCGCACTTGATGCCTCGATTACTAGTATTGTGCTCATCGCGCCTGCCTTGAATATGGCCAACTTGATTAAAGAACGTATGGCATCTCACCCAAGGCTTGATCAGGATACTGTAGATTTAGAGGGACTTCCTTTACACCGTCGGTTTTTGAACAGTTTGCAATCCCAACGTTTTGAAACTCAATTAGTAAACTACCATGGACCAGTTAGTGTGATTTGGGGAACGGAGGATGTACCGGTTCCTATCTCTTTACTTAACCAAATAGAAGCTGTGTGTTCACAAGTGAAAAAGCACCTTATTGAAGGTGCGGACCATACTTTTTCATCTGTACCGCATCTTGAGGAAATGTTTGATTTCGTTTGCAAGCATTTCTAGATTGATAGCAATGACGATATGCGTTAATTAAACAACATTATTGCTCATGCAAGCTATCTGGACAAACATATTTGATCAACAATGACCTTGTAGATTTAGAATCTTATGATATGGCTACATAGGGTGAGGAGCTGAAAACATGTCACATCGAACCTTAAACACCTATAAGGATATGGTATCGATCTTAGGAGAAGGTACAGTTTCTGAGTGTGCTAAAGAGGTTTTTTCTCAATTTCTTTCTAAGACAATCAAAGTCGAAGATTGGTTAACTCTTTTAGGTATTTTGAAACAAATCGGTATTGATCATCAAACCATTGAACTTGCAGAAACATGGTATAAAGTCGTGGCTGATCAACCTGAGTTAGTTGAAGCCATGTCGTTTATCCGTTTCGTTGTTGTTGAGGCTTATCATCCGTCTGAATGGATCGTCAAGCAAGCACCTACTTTACCAAAACATCCGACAATTCGCGGTCCATTTTCATTGTTTGTGATTTTATATATTGCAGTTGAGGCATTAAGAGAACACCATCTACGTTCGATTGATCCTAGTCATGCCAGTTTTAATCTAAGTCATCTCAAAGGTTATATTGAGGCGTATAAGAGCAGTCATCCTGAATCCATTGGCGTAAACATGTTTACATGGTGTTTGTATTTAGGGTCTTTAGGTTTGATACATTTGCATACTTTGCATTTTATGCATCACGTATACAAAGATCCCTATTATGCTTTTCGCCATAATAAGACTCAAAGCATAGTTATTTTAGCACAAGGTGAACTGGCTATTCGTCGTGATGGACAACTAGATGGCACGGGTGATGTGCACGATTTCTGGTTTATGACTCAACTAGAAATTACAGACACATATTATGAGGGCCATTATGTGCATCCGCATGGGGCAGTGCTAGCAGAAAAACGGAGACTGGATAAAAAGGACTATACACTTGTATTAAAACCCGGCGATGCGGTCATAGATTACCACATACCTTCTGGGCCTGGGTACACAATCGAAAACATGAAAACATCATTTATTAAGGCAGAGCAATTTTTCTCTAAACACTATTCTGAAGTTTGTTATCGTGCATTTTGGTGTTGCTCTTGGCTATCGAGCCCTCAATTACCATTCTTAATCACACGCCCAGAATCACATATTCTTCAAGTAGCTAAACAAGGATATATTGTTCCAGCAAGTGGTGGACCCGAAACATTATATGAGTTCGTATTTAGGACGAAAAATCCTGATTTTAGCAAGTTAAAGCCTAAGACATCTCTTGAGACCCATGTGATGGCCCATCGTCAACAAGGTGGCCAAATAAACAGTGGCACCATTTTATTTTTCCTTGATGACCTAGAGCGTTATGGTCAGGACATTTATCATACCGATATGAATTCACAACCCTTTTTTGAACTACCCCATAATGGCTTGGCCAAAGCGCTGAAAAAGCGCACTTAAATTCGAACGCCTATGATTAAATCATATTTATAACACAACAGATTTTTCTCCATGAGACTTGCGGCGATAATGCGCACTCGATAATCAGTTTTCTGGAGACATTTCTTTAGTTAATTGCTTTTCTAGTTAGATTATTAGCGTTCTTTTTTTATCTTACTTGAACCATTTAGTTTTGAGTTAATAGGTATCATAATTAACTAAATTCTCACATAATTTTTTAGGGATATCTTACAATATAATGTATAATTGCTGTGAACTGACAATTAGAAAGATTTAGGTACGTGTGTATGTTTAAACTATTCGTCGGGGACCGACTGTTTTATAAAACGTTACTGACACTGACAGTGCCCCTTGTACTCCAACAACTGATTACGACCTCCGTTCAGTTAATCGATAATATCATGGTGGGGCGTCTTGGTGAATCGGCGATCAGTTCAGTGGCGGTCATCAACCAACTCCAGTTTGTCATCATTCTTGTCTTTTTCGGTTTGATGGCTGGGTCGGGTATTTTTACGTCCCAATATTTCGGTGCTAAAGATTTTGATAAGTTGGCCCAAACTTTCCGCTTTAAGATTATTGCCGGGGTGTTGGTGGCGGCTTTGGCTGTTTTAATTTTAACAGTCTTTGGTCGCAACTTGGTCATTGCGTTTACCGATACAGATGAAACGATTGGGGCTGCGTTAGAGTATTTAGCGATTGTCAAGTGGGGGATTTTTCCTTTAGTGCTTTCTATTGCCATTTCAAGCACGTTTAGAGAAACAGGGATTACCCGGCCGCTTCTTTATATTTCTACCGTTGCCGTCTTCATCAATACGGTATTAAACTACGCGTTAATATTTGGTCAGTTTGGTGCTCCGCAAATGGGGATTGCAGGGGCTGCGATTGCGACAGTCATCGCCCGTGGCATTGAGTTTTTGTTGATGTTTGTGTACATGCTTTATAAAGGCCAGTACTTTACATCCAATTTGAGACACTTATTGGTTATTGATAAAAAAGTGCTTTATGGTATTATCGCAATGGCGTTACCGCTCACCTTCAACGAGTTTATGTGGTCACTTGGTCAAACGGTGTTCTTACAAGCTTATTCAACACGAGGGGATAGTGCACTTGCGGCAATGAACATGACGAACGCCATCTCGCAACTTGTTTTTGTGACTTTTGGAGGCATCGGGACAGGTGTTGCTGTGTTAGTCGGTAATACACTCGGGAAAAATGAACTGGATGTTGCGCGTCAAAATGCGTATAAACTCGTCGCTTTTTCGGTGGTTGTGGCGGTTGTGGCGGGCGTGTTCTTGTTTGGACTGAGCTTTTTTATACTCGACTTATATGCCGTCAGCGCTTCTACAAAAGCGATTGCAGCCTTTAATATTCGCGTCAATGCTTTTTGTATCCCTGTGTTTTCTTTAAATGTCTCCTTGTTTTTTATTTTGCGTTCTGGTGGTGACACCCGTTCGACACTCTTGATGGATTCGGTGTTTATGTGGGTCTTTGTCGTGCCAATGGCACTCATATTTGCCTACTTCACAACCATTCCGGTAACCTTAATGTTTTTAGCAGTCCAAACGAGTGATGTGCCTAAAGCGTTCATTGCCATCTCACGGTTTAAAAAGGGTCATTGGGTCAAAAATCTTGCGGCTACACCTGCTGTGCTTGCGGCGCAGCGAGAGGCTGAATCATTGGCATAGCCAGCTTCTAGTTTTTAATCAAAGTGCTTCGTTTTACGATGTATTGTAGGCATCTATACCGAATCAGGTGAAGATGCCTTTTGCTTAGCTTGAAGCGTGATTGACCTTCAAGCTAAATTAGTCAAGATGCTTCGTTGAACCATTCACAGCCGATTACGTATGCAATGCGAAGCGTCACGATTTAATCATAGTTCTCTAGTTGGTCTTTTTTTGGTTAGTGTGTATAATAATAAGACGTTTAAAGGTGGAGGTGTTCCGCGATGCGCATGCGAAAATACTGGCTCGGAATTGTTATTTTTTTGATGCTTTTTTTGCTAGTTGCGTGCCGGCAGAACGAAACCGACCTTGTGTTAGAAACCGTCGAGCGCGAAGGGGTGCTCTATCGTCTTGAGCGTGATCATGCCCGGATTATTGATGGGACAAACGCCCCTGCGACACTTGACATTCCATCGACCATTGACACGTTGCCGGTGACACATATTGAGCCGTCCGCCTTTGCAGAGGCGCGCTCACTTGAAGTGATTTACCTCCCTAATACACTGAAGGTGATTGCGGCGTATGCTTTTTATGAAGCCCAATCATTACGTAAGGTGCATATATCGCATGATGCGTCACTTCAGCTTGTTGGTGAAGGCGCCTTTTTTGCCGCAGAAGCCTTGCAAGAAATTTATTTGCCTGCTTCCTTAGAAACACTCGGTGCGTATGTCTTCTTTGGGGCAACTGCCCTAACGACGGTAACGTTTGATGCAAACAGTCAGCTTGAGTCACTACCTGAAGGTGCCTTTTTTCAAAACACGGCATTGAATCAGCTCACCATACCCGCTTCGGTTCGTTACATTGAGCCGTACGCCTTTTATGAAACGTCGAATCTGACGTCTTTGATGTTCATAGAAGACAGTCAACTAATCGAGATACGAGAAGGGGCTTTTGCCTTAAGCGATTTGCGCAAACTTCACTTACCTGATCGCCTTGAAACGATCGGTCCATTTGCTTTCTTTTCAGTAGAGCAACTCGGTACGATTCAGTTTCCATCAAGACTCAAAACGATAGGTGAGTATGCCTTTGCACAAAATCAGACTTTGATGGTGCTTGACTACCCTGAATCGTTGCAGTCACTCGGTCCCTATGCTTTTATGGATCATACCGCTCTCATTGATGTGTATTTCCCACAAAGTAGTGCCGTGAAAGAACTGTCAGAAGGACTCTTTTATGGCGCTACATCACTTAAACACATCACATTGCCAGAACAACTCGAGCGCATTGGTCTATTAAGCTTTTATCAGACCTTTGAGCTTGAAATTATCGATCTACCTTCAACACTTACAAGTCTTGAAGCGTATGCTTTTGCCGAAAGCGGTCTTTATGAAATCACGATCCCTGCTTCAGTCTCAAAGATGGGGAACTATGCCTTTTTAGCTGCTAAGTCATTGACGAAGGTTACCTTTGAAGCAAGCAGTCCACTCATTCAGCTTGAAGAAGGTGTCTTTTCTGGCGCGGTTTCACTACATACAGTCATCTTACCAGAACAGCTCACTCAAGTCGGGGATTACGCATTTTTTGAGACAGCCGCTTTACAATCGATCATACTGCCTTTGACCGTGCAAGCCATCGGTGACTTTGCCTTTGCGCAAAGCGGTCTAACACAGCTCACCATCCCTGAAGCGGTGCAAACGATTGGTGACTATGCTTTTTGGGAGACTGAATCACTAAATGCGGTGTCCTTTTCACCGCAGGCAACACTGACCCATCTTGGTGAAGGGGTTTTCTCTTTTGCTAAAGGACTCACACAGCTCACTTTTCCCGCAAGTGTTGAGACGGTTGGTCCCTTTGCATTTTATGGTGCAAGCGCGCTTAGCACCGTTCATTTTCCTGAGGAAGCGCGCTTACGTTATATTTCCGAAGGTTTGTTTTATGAAGCGGTAAGTCTCACGAGCTTTCAAGTACCAGCGCGTGTTTCAGCCATTGAACAAAGCGCTTTTTATGGCACTAAATCCATGACGCATTTAAGTTTTGCGGCGGATTCAACACTCAAGCAAATTGGCGCCGATGCCTTTTCAGGCTCAGCACTCTCAGGGACGCTTGTGTTGCCAAAAACACTTGAGATGATTGGAGATTTTGCCTTTGTGGGGCAAACCGCCCTTGAAGTGATTAAATTTTCTGGTAATCAACTCAAACAAATTGGTGAGATGGCTTTTTCAGGCTTGACAGCATTAGAACATATTTCGATGCCGACATCACTTGAAGTGCTCGGTGCGTTTGCCTTTATGGATACCCCATCCTTGACGTCCATTTATTTATCAGAACAAGTTCACTTTGTTGGGTACTGGGCGTTTAAGTCAACCGGTGCAACACTTTTAACGGGTCACACAATGATTCCAGACAGTTGGGATCCTGATTTTAATCCCGATCAAAACCACGTAGTGTTCGATGTTGAAGCACCCGAATAATTCTGCATGCAAAAAGGCGACGCAAGTCGCCTTTTCGTTTGGGAAGGAGAGGGTGGTATTAATCCGTTATTATGGACGGCGCTCTTGAGCTGCTTCTCTGCGTGCTTCTCTGCGCGCTTCATATTCGTCTCTAAGTTCTTCAGCGCGTGCTCTAAACTGTTCACGGATTGCGTCAAAGTCAGGCAGTTCGACGTCTCCGTTTTCAACGGCTTGACGGTGTTCTTCAAGACGTTCACGAACAGTTTCAGCCATCGCTTCACGCATCGCTTGAGCATGTTCTTGACGTTCAGCACGGAAGTCGTTCATGCGTGCTTCATGAGAACTATGAATGATGGCGACGATATCGCGCATGTCCATCGCTAGCACCTCATCGATGGTCAGTGTTTCATCGATATCAAGCGCTGCTTGCATGATTTTAAGACGTCCAAGGCCGATGTCATACGTTTCAGCAAGTTCAAGCAATGCTTCATCAAGGGTACCGAGCATGACAGCAACGCCTATGCCACGGCCTCTAAACTCAGTTTCAGCACGTTCACGAAGACGTTTTGCAAATTCAGGCAACCCTTCTTCATCGTCATCGTCATTTTCTTCGTATTCTTCAGTGGTGATAAAGATGGCGTTATTTTCACCATCAACATCGATATAACCTGCTTCAATAGCGGCTTCGATGAATAAGGCAAGCGCATCTTCAGCACTTAAACCAAGAAATTCAAGGTCCGCAGCCACAATCTCTGCATCTTCATTGTTTAAGACAAAGCTGACGACAATTTCATCGTCATCAACCACAAAGAGAATAGACGGATTGATGTCAACGGTGAAAGCCGTTAAAGCGCTGTCTTCAGTTGTCTCGCCACCTGTACAAGCGGCTAAGGTGATTAGAAATAATGTAGAAAGCACTATACCAAATAATTTTTTCATAAGTGAAACCTCCTAAAATTTTTGTGTTCATCTATTTAACAAAGAATCTAGACGGTTTATTGGTAAAAATTTATTTTTTAGTTATTTTGGTTCGGTAAGTTAGGGGGACCGGGAGTATCGGGTCGTTTGGGCACATCAGGCCGGTTTGGAAAGTCCCCGTCATCAAACGGGTGTCTTGGACCATGATGCGAATCTTCACTAAGCAAAGCACGTAGCTCACGGATTGATAAGTCGACTAAATCTTCCATCGTGAGCGACGCGTCTTCGCGTAAAATGGTGCCAATCAAACGGGCATGCATGATGCTTAGTCCATAGTGCGCCATCACATCGAGTTCAAGATCCGTCGGACGTCCAGCCATGCCACGCATCACATCAAGATCTGGCATGCGTTCAGCAATAATCGCCTTGACTATTTCTTCGATTTGTTTCAGCTGTGCTTCGACGTGTTCAGGACGGTTCCCAGTCAAATCGTACAGCAAACCCGATTGACCTACAGTAAGATACCCTTGCGCTTGTGCTTCTATTAGTAAGTTCTCAAAACCTTGTTCAAAGGCTTGGCCTTCAAGAGAATCCATTTGCGAGAGCATCGCGCGCGCATCCGCATTTAATGCATCGACTGTGAGAATGGTTTGTCGGTTTGACAAAGTCATGGTAAGACTTGGATTAAACGAGAGATGCAAAGTCGTTGTTGGGGCGCTAGGCAAAGCAAATAAACCAACAAGTAATGTGATGAGAACCATCGTTACAACCGCCAATCGCCCTCTATAGGGTCGGATGCTATGCCAGATAGAACGGTTCGATTCAGCGGTAGCTTGTGCCATATGGGTTCGGTATACAGCAGACGTTTTAATGGCTTCACGCACATCAGGTGTATCACGTTTGGCCAGTGTACGTAGTTTATTTTTCATCTAGAAACCCTCCTTCTTTGCGTAGTTTTTTAATCGCTTCACGATATTTCCAAAGCACGGTGCCCAGTGGCATACCGAGCGTTTCAGCAATGACACGATGTTTCTCGTCGAACAAGGCATGTCGGATGACGATTTCTCGTTCAACAGGTTCGAGCTTCTCAAGCAACGCTTGCACGTGATAACGCTTTTCACCATCAGGATAAATCACGTCAAAGAGTGGGGCGCTTTCATCATAGTCAACCGCGATCTCACGTTTGCGACGGTTGTAAGTATTTAACGCTAAATTTTTAGCAAGCGTCATCAACCATGCTTTGAACTCGCCTCTTGCTTCATATTCAGGAAGTTTTTCAATCATCTTCATGTATGTATCTTGCATGACATCTTCAGCAAGGGCCGGATCACGTAAGATGTTTAGGATTACATAATAGACATCGACACGCGTCGCATCATAAATCACATCAAATGCGTTTGCGTCGCCGCGGCGAAATCTTTCGACGGTCCGATTTAATGTGCGTTTGTTCATCTAGTAGACTCCATTCTTCAGGTGACGTCCTTATAACAA